>DATLKS010000813.1:0-5270 GCA_035538255.1 Terriglobales bacterium | reverse complement strand
TACCAAGAAGAAGGTTATCCGCGCGCGCGTGAAGAGTTTGAAAAAGAGCTTAAGTTGTACCCCGATGAATATCGAGTCCAGGAGCTTCTGGGAATCGCAAACGTCAATTTACGCGACTTTCCCGCCGCGGAGACCGCTCTTCTACGCGCAGTACGGCTGAAACCCCAGGAAGCTTCTCCGTACTTGTATCTAGGAGAGACTTATGCGGCGACGAATCGCACGAAAGCCGCGGTTGAAATGCTTCAGAAGTACGTGAAGCTTGTTGCGCGTCCCGAAGACGACAAATTGCGCGATCTCAGCCGCGCTTACTATCTGCTCGGACAAAATCTGAGGCGGCTCGGACGCGAGGAAGAAGCCGGCACCGCACTCGCGCGCCCGCAAGAGATACGCGAATCCAAGTTCAAGCACGACGTGAAACACCTCTTCGATGAGAAAAAAAGCCAAGAAGATGAGAGTGAGAGTCGCGTTTCAGATCGCGTGGCTGACGTGCTGAGTGAGGGTTCCCCCGAAGGGAGACAGGGTACGGAGAGCATGATCCAGCAGGGCCTGTCGCCAGGTCAAACATCCAAACAAACGGCGACCTTGGAGGAAACGGAGGCGGCTAAGCAATATCGTTCTTTTGTCGCTGAAGTTCTTGGGAGCTCCTGCAACGATCTTGGGGTGATGCGCGCCAAGGATATGAAATTCTTGGAGGCTGCTGACTTTTTTAAGCAAGCTGCCGCTTGGAAGCCGGATCTCCCCGGCTTGGACCGCAACTGGGGATTAGCCAGCTTTCGTGCCCAGCGATACTCTGAGGCTGTTCAACCTCTTGAGCGGCAACTCAAAGCCCACCCAGACGACGCTTTCGTGCGCCAACTTCTGGGACTCAGCTACTCCATGCTGGAGAAGGACGAGAAGGTGGTTGAAGTCTTCCGGCCCTTTTTGGAACATCCGCCTGACGATCCAGGCCTGCTTTTAGCTTGGGGTACGGCTCTGGTCCATACACATCAATCTGGACCTGCGGCTGCCGTTTTTCGCCACATGCTCGAACAGAACGCCCAGAATCCCTCGGTGCATCTTTTGCTCGGGAAGGCTTACGCACAGCAGGAAGATTATCCCGGTGCACTGCGCGAATTTAGCGATGCTCTGCGCCTGAATCCCCAGCTCGAACAAGCCCACTATTACTCCGGTTTGGCCTATCTACGGCAGAACGATTTCGAATCCGCCGCGCGGGAGTTCCGCGCAGAGCTTACCCTTCGGCCTGGCGATCCAGAGACTATGTACCATCTCGGCTACACGCTACTCTTGCAGGGAAACGTGCGAGAGTCGATCGCCGTCTTGAACAAAGTGATCAATGCTATGCCCGGCAACGAAATGGCTTACTTCGAGCTCGGACGCGCCCTCCTCCAGCAAGGTGAATTGGAGGGTGCCATTGCCCGTCTCGAAACCGCCAAAAAACTCGCACCCGATCACGACGCCGCGTACTTTCAGTTAAGTCAGGCTTATCGTCGCGCTGGACGCATGCAGGAGGCAGGACAGGCATTAGCGGCTTACCAGAAATTGATAGAAGCCAATAGATTGAAGAAGCGAAAAAGCATGGAGGCGGAGGATCCCTGATCTCGGTGGACATCACGAAGTTGCGCGGGTGTTGCCAATGGTACTGACTTAGCCAGATGTATCGCGGAACAAAGCCGCCGTCGAATTCAGAATATAACCGACGAGACTTATCTGGCCCTGATCTCCCGCGTCAGCTGTTGGAAACGTTCGCGAAGCCGGTCCATTGTTGTATCGGTCAAAGCTTCTTCGGCGGAGAAGAGTTTTTCAATCTCGGCGGCAGCATCCGAGCCGTCGTTCAAGCCAAATGTTCCAAGGGATCCAGCAAGTTTGTGAGCTTCCTGTGCGGCGCTGATTCGCAGTTGGTCACTAATTTCGCCACGCTGCAAAGCTTCTAGAGTAAGAGCAATGACGTCGATCCTTGACCTGATAGTAGGCAAGTGCTTGTGCCACAAGGCATCCACCTTCTTAGCAACTTCGTCTTGAGACGTCATTCGTTCGGCACCCCTATTCACCAGCCGACGATTTCGCTGATCTGCTTTGCCAGTGTCATGGGATCGAAAGGTTTCGAGAGGGTACCGGTAGCGCCAATTGCCAGAAACCGTCGCCGCTCCCCTGCTTGGACCTTTGCAGTAAGAAAGATAACCGGGATCTTTCTTGTAGTTTCATCGCTGCGCAAGGCGCGCAGGGTAGCTGTACCGTCCTGGTCTGGCATCATTACGTCTAGAAGGATCGCGTCTGGATTGGTCCGTTTTGCGAGATTGACGCCCTCATGGCCGGATCTGGCACAGCTAACCCGCCAGCCAGCAACAGTCTCAAGGCTCATCGCGGCAACTTCGCGGATATCCTCTTCGTCATCAATTAACAGAATGTGCTTCTGCATGGGCAGTGAATTATGAGTTCTTCATCGACGGAATCTCTTGCCCTGATAGCTGGCTGGCAGCTCTCAGGTTGGATTTGGCAAGTGGAAGCGTGAAGAAGAACGTGCTGCCTTTGCCCAGCTGGCTCTCCACCCAGATTCGGCCTCCGTGTTGCTGAACAATGCTGCGGGTAATCGCTAATCCCAAACCGGTACCGCCTTTGCGGCGCGAGTCCGATGCATCGACTTGGTGAAAACGTTCAAAGATGCTGGTCTGCATACTGGCAGGAATGCCGCGGCCCTGATCGCGTACGGCAAAACGCACAAAGCCGCCCACGGGCGCAGCACTCATAGAAATTGCGCCGCCATGATCGGAGAACTTGATCGCATTGCTTAGAAGATTTGTGAGGCACTGAAGAATGCGATCGCTATCTGCATCCACCAACGCACTTGAATGACCTGTGATCAGCGTCGTTCGGTGCTCATCGGCCATGGCTCGCATCACGTCGGCTGCACGGCTCATCAGGTCGCCGGCGTTACATATCGTTCTATGCAGTTCAATTGCGCCTGCATCGAGCTTTTCGATATCGAGAATGTCATTAATCAGCCGGATGAGCCGGTCGGTGTTGTTTGCAGCGATTTCCAGCATGCGCTTTCCTTTTTCGGTTCCAAGCAATCCGGAGGCCAGCAAACCCAGAGATCCGTGAATTGAAGTGAGAGGGGTACGCAGCTCGTGGCTTACGACCGAGACGAATTCCGATTTCATGCGACTTACGTCGCGACGCCGGGAAAGATCGCGAAATGCCAGAAAAACAGAGGCCAACACAGCGATCATGGCTAGCAGAACAGAGGTCAGCACAACCAGAAAAGCCCGGCGCGCGCTTTGTCGAGCTCTGCGGTTGCGTTCCAGCAACAATCGGTTCTCGTGGTCTCGCATGTCGCCAATCACGGCAGAGATTTCTGAACTCAGCACCAGGCCTCGATTGTTTGGCGGCTGCGCCAGGACGGCTTCCAATCCGCCGTTCTTGCGAGTCTGAATGCCGGTGTCGAGAATGGCGAAGCGTTGTTCAACCAGGGATTGAAGCCGGACAATATTGGTCTGCTCCAGTGGGTTGTCGGAAGTCTCTGCTCGCAGTTCGGAGATCACCGGCTGAGTGTTGCTCTTGTCGAAAAGATACTGCGATTCCAAACTGGGATTGCCAGTGATGACAAATCCGCGGACGGCAGCTTCAGCTTGAGTGACCTGGAAGGACACACGTTGCAGAAGTTCGAGAACCTCATGCGTGTGATTCACCCATTGAGTGTCCTCAATGAGGCCAACAATTGTGCGCTGGGACACTGCGCCGACAATGCCGAGTAGAGCCAGCACGACCACAAATCCACTGAGAACCGTTCTCTCGACGGTGCGCGTCATCGGCACGGTGCTTTGATTCTAGTGCGAAAAGAAAAGTAGATGAAAGCCCATTCAATGGGACGAATCGATCTTAGAACGGCTCTGGAAGCTGGTAACAAAGAAGCAGGCGAAGAACAGCACGGTTGCTTCGATCAGGAGCTCCACCAGATCGATTTTCGCTCCGGGAAGGCTGTCATATGCGTGAGTCCATAAGGCAGCTCTAGAGAGCGAGCGAACCAGCGAGGCATCGGAAGGATGTACCTGCTGCCAAGGCGCGAACGCGCAGAGCCCCGTCCACGCCGCCAGGAGGAGTGCCGGCAAAAGTATCTTCGGCTGTTTAAGTTGGGTGCTCATGGACGCCTGCCTGATTGTGACGAAGGGGCAGGAGCGGCCGAATCCCACTGAAGTAGTAAAAGGCGAGCAATCCACAGTTACTAAAGTGCTGTAGGATAGAAAGATATTCGCGTGAGCTGCATCAATCTCAAAACAGAACTCGGGCTGATTTCGGCGCTTAGCAATGTTCCCGCTTTAGTCGAGGAATACATCGTGCTTGTGGACCAAGTCATGTGGTCATACGGGTTCGATTCGAAGAAATCTCAGTTCGCCTCGCCGTTTCAGGCATGCGGTTCGTTACCATCAAGCCGATTGGATCATATCGGCGCTCTCCCAGGCGAAGAGCAGCAGTTAGCTTTGGCAGGTTGAAGAACGGTACTGGCCGACTTCAATCGGCTCCTGAGCTCCTACCGACGAGCTTGTTCTTTATGGCGAACAGCGCCAGCTCCAGCCGCGTGGACATTCCTATTTTATCGAAGATGTTTGTGAGATGCCGCTTTACGGTGTCTTCGGTAATGTTCAACCGAGATGCCACTTCTTTATTACTGCACCCCTCTGTCACCAGACCGATTACTTCGATCTCACGCTGAGTGAGTCCGTAGGAGCGAGTCGGAGCGCCGTTGCCGAGCTTTGCGGAGAGTTCCGCCAGCAATGTAGCGACGCTCGCTATCTCGCGATTCTCCACCCAATACTTCCCATTTAGAACCGAGCGAATCGCTTCTTCCAGATGGGAGATGAGGCTTTTGCTCAGAATGCCGCGCGCGCCAAACTGAAGGGCCTTTACGATCTGCTGCGGCCCCACTGCGGAACTAAAGACTATCGTGTAGCCCTGACTGCGTCTGGCTGAAAGCTCCTGCAGCGCTTCGATTCCAGGAAGGTTTGGCATGAGCAGATCTAGAAGGAGCACATCGGGATGGAGCTTTTCGACCTGTTCCAGGGCGAGCCTCCCATCCGCAGCCTCGCCAATGACCTCGAATTCGGGATTTGCCGACAGCTTTGCGCGAACGACGTCGCGCACAATGGGATCGTCATCGGCCAAGAGCACGGAATATCTCTTTTGGGAAACGCTGCTCGGGGAGTGTGCCATTCAGTGGACCGCGCGGCCTCACGGCACGCCTGACTGCTCTGCTCCTTTTACCTGATTCGGCATTG
>DATLKS010000812.1:0-6682 GCA_035538255.1 Terriglobales bacterium | reverse complement strand
AGGAGACGGGGCTAAACGCTCCCTGCTCTGCTCTTTTTGCAGCACAGAATGGGATTACCGCCGGCTTGTTTGTCCTGCCTGTGAGCAGGAGGACATTGAAAAGTTGCCGGTTTATACAGCGGAAGAGTTCGGCTACATTCGCATCGAAGCGTGCGATGTCTGCCAGAGCTTCATTAAGACCATCGATCTAACGAAAGATGGGCGTGCGATTCCCACAGTGGATGAACTTGCCAGCCTCCCCCTCACCCTGTGGGCGCAAGAGAAAGGCTATAGCAAACTGCAAGTCAATCTTTTGCTAATGTGATGCTAACTACGCAAGCATCCGTGTGAATCCGTAGCATGCGTGTCATCCGGGTGGAAATTTTGGGGTTCGCTATTTTCCCTGATCCAGCGCCTCTAACTGCTTCGCGGCATCCTCGACAATCTCCGCTTCGTGCTGCAGCACGCGGCCGATGGTCTGCGCTCCCTGTTCTGCCTGCGGCCACTTCTTTTGCTCGATCGATTCCCGCACAGCCGGCAGCGTCTTCACTCCGTAGCCGGTGTACGCTCCGGGGGCGTAGATCTGATTCTTGAACCACGGACGCTCGGGCAAGCCGTTGTCGTCGAGGAACGCGCGTTCCGCTTGTAAGAGCTTCTCATTGAGCTGCTGTACGGCAGAATTTGAGTACGCTGCCCCACCGCGCTCCTGAGCTTTGGCCAGAGCCTTTTCGAAACGGTCGGCGCTGCGCTTCATCGCGGCGCTGCCGTTCTCCAGCGGGGCGAAGTTGATGAAGGGCGGCAGCTCTTCCCGTTTCGGTGCAACGCTTGGATGCTCGGGATCTGAAACTGCTTCATACGCTCCCTCGTCGAGTTCGCGGTTGACTTCTTGCTGCTTATCCTGCTCGGTCTTCAGCAGCGTCTCAACTTCTTTTACATAGCGCGCAATTGTATCTGCTGCGTCGCCGAAGCTGAGCGGAATCAGGTCTGCATCCGCCATGCGGATAACGGCGGTGCCGCAGAGTTGTGCGAGGGCGCGTCCATAAACGAATTTGGTGTCGGAGAAATGCGTGTACCAGTAGAAGTCGTCATAGACCGAGTGATAGACACCGCCTCCGCCTTCGCCGCCGAAACCAATATTCAAAGCGGCTACGCCGGCGTGGTCGAGAAAAGGAGCATAGTCGGAGCCATCGCCGAGAGCTCCGATGCGAAGTTCGCTCGAACGGCGCAGATCACCGCGATCTTCCGCTCCGCTTGCGCGAGAAATGCGCAACAGGCGCGCGCGCTGCCAGACCGTGAGGGTCGGTTTCTCGGGATCCTGAACGTCCCGACCTACATCGTTGATAAAGCGTTCCAGGCGGTGGTCTCCCGATGCGCGCCAGAAGCCGCGCCCATTGCTGTCGGAATTCACGTACATTACTGCATGCTGACGCAGATCCTGCAGGTGGGTTTCCACCCATTCGGTCGAGCCGAGCAGTCCAGGCTCTTCGCCGTCCCAAACGCAATAGATGATCGTGCGTTTTGGCTTCCAGCCTTGCTTGAGCAGTTCGCCAAGTGCGCGGCCTTCTTCGAGAACCGCGGATGTACCCGAAATGGGATCGTCGGCTCCATTCACCCAGGCGTCATGATGATTGCCGCGAATCACCCACTCGTCGGGATAGGCCGAGCCAGGAATGCGCGCAACTACGTCGTAGATGGGCTTAAGGTCCCAATTTGACTTCATTACCAGATGCACCTGCGCCTTGCCGTCTCCCATGTGATACGTAATCGGCAGGCCGCCGGCCCACTTCTCCGGAACCACCTCGCCTCCCATCGCGGCGAGCAGCGGCTGGGCATCTTCGTAGGAGATGGGAAGCACTGGGATTTTTTGGATGACTTTGCTTTCGCTGATCGAAAGCCGTTTCGCGTCTTTGGTGGCGCCAACGCCGGGGGTAAGCGGATCGCCGGGATAGTCGGTGTCCTCGACGCTTCCGCGCTGGACGCCCTCTTTCGGACGATAGGCCCCTTTCGGGAATACGTCGCCGGGAACGTATCCATCGTCAGCGGGATCGGAATAGATGATGCATCCCTTTGCCCCATGCTCATAGGCGACCTTCGGCTTGATCCCACGCCAGCCGCCGCCACAGCGCGCGATTACGATCGCGCCTTTGACGGAAATACCCATGCGATCGAGCTGCTCATAGTCGTCGCGCATGCCGTAGTTCACATATACCAGCGGACCGCTTACATCGCCGTCGGCGGAGTACGCGTTGTACGTCGGTAGTTGCTGCTGCGTTTGGCTTGAAGTTGGATCGCCGGGAACTGGCGGCTCTTGCAGCTTGGCGCGATATTTTGTGGGGGAAATCAGTTCGACCAGCCGCTCCTTCGGCGTTGGAAAAAGCACGTCGAAGCTCTCGATTTGCGCGTCGAAGCCCCAGGACTTGAACTTCGCAAGCATCCACTCGGCATTATCTTTGTCATACGCTGAGCCAACATGATGGGGGAAGGCACTCAACCGCCGCATGTTCTCGCGCAACTGCTGCGGATCGGGAATCGCCCGAAATTTCTGCTCCCATTGCTGCTCAGCGCGGGAGGATTCGGAGGTGTAGCCGATGAGAGTTTTGGGCGAAGCAGTGGCAGGAGTGGAAGTCTGTTGGGCTATGCCGTATTGCAAGAAGGAAAAGATGAGGATCCATGAAAGCGATAGCTTGAGCGAAGGCAAGTTCTTTCTCCTTAAATCTTGGTTCATGATTCTCAAAATGGACTAAACACCATCGACTCCGTCCCGAGATTTGGAAGTCGAAGTTTCATTTCCCTAGCGCCCTGGCGAGGTCCTTCCAACCCACGAGAATGAATCCCTGATCTTTCAGGAACTGGCGAAACTCGGGACTCTTCACCATGTTGAAATCCTGCTGCCGCCAGGCTGCGCCCCAGTTCGGATGGTCCCACGTCGCGCCGCGCATTTCTTCATTATCGTAAGCAAGGTGCACGATCAGCTCATACACACCTGGCCCAAGCGGCTGGAGGATGCCCTCGTATGTTTTCAACCATTGGTCTGCAGTAACTCCCGGAGAAATCTGGACCACGTCATCGACTAGACTCTCCGGCGGACGCAGCGTGCTCTGATCGACATTCTTGGTGCGCCTGAGCGGAATCGGCAGATTATAGTCCTGCGCGATCTTGCGATATGTCTGGATCAGCGCAGGTGTACCCAGAAGCGCACCCATGTGCGTGTCCAGGTGACTGAGTGGTATGCCCATGCTGCGAGCACGATCGATTTGTGCGTGCAACTCGACTTCGACCTCAACCGGCTTTGCTTGCTGCGCCACCTGTGTTTCGAGCAACGGCAGGTAACCTTGCGGATCGAGCAAGCTGGGAACTTTCTCTCGCGCGCTCACCAGTCCCCAGCGTAAGTCGGTCCACTCGCTGTTGAGCGCCATGTGGATTCCCAAATCGGCCTGCGGATGCGTCTGCGCCCAGCGTGCCACTTCCGGCAGCCATGGGCACGGAACCAGAATGCTGGCCGAGGTAACCCATCCGCTCTCCAATGCCTCAGAAATCGCGCGATTCACTGAGTGCGCCATGCCGAAATCGTCGGCATGAATGATGAGCAATCGGGTCGAGGCGGGATATCCCAGCCTCTCCTGAACGGTGCGTGCGGGTTTCTGTGCGATCACCGGAAGTGATGAAGCCAACAGGAGAAGGAAGAGAATCGGCCGCATAGGTCGGACTGGGAAGTGTAAGACAACAGGTGAAATTTGCACAGTTCATTAACCCGTTCTGTTCATTAACCCGTTCATTAACCCGTTCATTAACCCGGCCGGACAATCTTGCGTTGGTGCACGTTAGAATCATGGCGATGCGCTCCCGTCCGGCCACACCAGAAGATGCTTCAGCAATTGCCGGGATTTATAACGAAGGAATCGAAGACCGGCTGGCCACGTTTGAAACGCGGCTGCGTACAGCGGAAGACGTTCGCAAATGGCTTGACGGAGTTCATCCGGTAGTTGTCGTCGAGAACGACGGACGGATCGTCGCCTTCGCGGCAACGTCGATTTATCGTCCACGCGAATGCTATGCCGGGATCGCGGAGTTCTCCGTCTACGTGGCGCGTGCCGAACGCGGACGCGGCATCGGGAAGATTGCCATGCAGGCGCTGATCGAAGCGGCAGAACATGCCGGATTTTGGAAACTGGTTTCGCGCATCTTTGTCGAGAACACTGCGAGCCGCAGGTTACTCGTGTCCTGCAGATTCAGAGAGGTTGGCATCTACGAAAAGCATGGTAAGCTGGATGGAAATTGGCGCGATGTTGTGGTCGTCGAGAAGGTTCTCGACGCCAATGTCAGACAGAACAGCACGGCAAAACCGATCGACCTGCCCCGAGAACGAGGACACGAAAACACCCTGATATCTCCGTGCTTCCCGCTGTACTGGGCCGAGCATCGAAGTTGAGAGGCCGCGCAACTACTTGGCTGCCAGGCACTTACGGCAATTCCTCCGTTCAACGCCACTATTAATTCAAAAACTCCCTGTAAATCTTCCTGTTAATTTCCTGCTCTGCGCAGATCAGCGAGCGATGTCGTCTCGCGGTTACCGCAACCCAATCTTTCGTTATCTTCAGCGGCTTCCTGCGCGCTGCTACTCTGCGCTGGCGGAGGTGGTAGATGGGCAAGACTTCGGTCAAGGCAAAGATCCTGTATGGCGAAGGCGATGCACAATCTCTTAAGTTGCACTCTGCGGTGATGGAGAAAGCCGGCTATTCGGTGAAGACTGCCGTAGGACGCCGCGCGATCGAAGAGGCTGTCCGGCAGGATAAGTTCGATGTTGTCGTACTCGGGCACACACTCTCGCGCGACGATCGCCATCACCTTCCCTATATGGCCAAGAAGGCAAATTCGCTCTCGCGCGTGCTCGTGATCCACGCCAGTGGGAAGCACCACGAGGTGGATGCCGCCATCGACTCCCGCGACGGCGAGCACGTGCTGCTCGATGCGCTGGCCGGCCTGCTCGAGCCGGCTTACGCCTAGGCTTTAGAACTCAAAATCTACGAATTTCTCCCACGCTCGCGTGCACCCCACTCATCGCGCTCCTGATGAGTGGGGATTTAAGTTTCCCGAGGAAGCCTCTGTGCCTCAGGATTCGCGGTGGCGGGAGATCTTCGCGGACTCGGCGTCTTACAGCGGTCTGTTCCAGATTTCGTCAGTGCACCAGGAATCAATTATGCCCCGGTTTTCCTCACTTTCTTGGTAACTGGCTGATTTTCCTCTTGATATTCGCAGTAACTCTTTCGATAATGCAGTGAAAAGAAGGCGAACCGTCTACTTTGAGACACAACCAAACAGCAACGCTAAAGAGGCGAATCGACCAGAAACGTGGAACGATATCTTCGAGCTGAAGTTCTTCGTATATTGCGCATCAGCCCTCGGCAGTTGGCGGGGTGGGAACGTGCTGGACTGATTGCAGCGTCGGAAAGTTATTCCTTTTACGACCTTCTTCAAATCAAAAAGCTGAGCGAGCTGCGGGCAAAGAAAGTGCGCCCCGCCACCATTCGCGCTTCGCTCGACGCTATGCAGCGGCAGGTCTCGGGCATGGAAAATCCTCTGCTGGAGGCGGGGATCTCGTCGCATGGATCGCGCCTGACGTTCCGCCATCAAGGTCACGAACTCGACCCTCTCGCAGGACAATTCTTCCTCGATTTCGACCGGCCCAAATTGGTCGAGGCGCGTGCCGCCCAGCCGAGACTCACCGAGAACGCAGCCGATCTTTTTGTAGCGGCTGTGGCGATGGAAGAAAATCCCTCGCGGCAGCAAGAGGCGCTCGATGCTTACCGTCGAGTGCTCGAACTGAACCCGAAGCACGCCGCCGCATGTATCAATTTGGGAACTATTTATTACAACCAGCAGAACTACCGCGAGGCTGAACGCTGCTATCGCCGCGCGATTGAGATCGACCAGCGATATGCGCTTGCTTACTTCGATCTCGGCAATGTACTCGATGAGACCGGGCGGCTCACCGAAGCAGTGGAGGCGTATCGGACCGCCATCACAATCTCGCCCAGCTACGCCGACGCGCACTACAATCTTGCGCTCGCCTATGAGCGTCTGCGCCGTTCTCGCAAAGCTCTGACTCATTGGCGCGCTTACGTAAAGATGGATCCTGTCGGCGCCTGGTCGAACTACGCGCGAGGCCAAATCCAAAAGATTCTCGAAGTCGAGAAGCTGCGAATCGTGTGGCGCAAGCCTGCTGTGGGTAGGCAGTAACCAAGTCGGCTGCCGACTCTCACCTCCGGAAGTCACAGCTCAGCCACACTCATGTCGGAATACTGCCGCGGATCACTTACATCTGAGTGATAAAATCACCTGTTTCTCACGAATTTCGGAGTAATTTCATGCCCGAAACCCTGATCAATGCTGCTGCTCCTCCGGAGCCTCTCACGACGCTCACCGAGGACGAAGTTCTGTTTCGGGATAACGTCCGCCAGTTTGCCGACGAGAAGCTTCGCCCGCTGGTGCGGGAGATGGATGAAAAGCAGATCTTTGATCACGATCTCATCGAGCAGTTTTTTCAGCTCGGGCTCATGGGTATCGAGATTCCTGAGCAGCATGGAGGCGGCGCCGGCAGCTTCTTCGAGGCCATTGTTGCGGTCGAGGAGATCTCACGTGTCGATCCTTCGGCCGGAGTTCTGGTTGATGTGCAGAACACTCTGGTAAACAACGCATTGTTGCG
>DATLKS010000811.1:0-3243 GCA_035538255.1 Terriglobales bacterium | reverse complement strand
CATCCGGCTGTTAACCGGAGGGTTGTAGGTTCGAGTCCTACCTGAGGAGCCATTCTTTTCTGTAGCTTGCAGAGAATCCCAAAAACGAACTTGGGTCAAATAAGGGTCACGTACGTTTACTGAACAGATTCGGGCATACGTGCGCCCCAGGCCCTCTCGATGCGAGAGGCCTCCTTCGCTGCGTCTGCTGCGTTCGCCTGCTCGTTGACGAACGCCACCAGCCGCTGCTGAATCCGCCGCTTCGCATCCATGCCCAAATCGCCGTAAACGTTCGAGGTGGTCGCGATATCCTCGTGCCGCAGGAGCGTTTTCACGTCCTCCAGCTTCAGACCCGCTTCCTTGCCCCAGGCGCTCACGGTGTGTCGGAAGCTGTGCCAGCCGATGCTCGGCAAGCCAGCCGCCAGTGCAGTGGGCTTGATGTGTTTCTTCAGCAGTTGCGCCGGCCAGAAGGGACGCTTGCCTTTCGTGTAAGGCGAGGCGAAGACCCAATCGTCCGCTTTGTCGAACGGGGTGACGGACTGCCACTGGCGTAGCAAGTCCACCAATTCGTCTGGCATCGGCAGGTTCGTGCGCGAGGCTTCCGTCTTGAGTGGTGTGATCCGACCCTGAACGAATCCACGTCGGAAAGAAACGGTTCCGTTCTTCAGGTCCAAATCCTGCCACTGCAATCCGAATATCTCGCTCACACGCGGCCCCAGCCATCCCGCGAAGGCCACCGCCAACTTCTCGCGCGAGTCCAGCAGATCGAGCAAGCGGAAGAACTGCGGTGCGGTCAACTGGACTGAGTGTGTCGTCCGCTTGGTTGAGCCGCGCGGCAGTTCGACACGCTTCTCGCCCATCGGATTCTCGTTTAGATAGCCCCACTTCACACCGAACTTGAACGTGAGCTTCATCACGCTCCAGATAGCGCGCACTGTTTTCGGAGCGAGGCCCTTGGGATTTTTTGACGAACGCCACAATGAGCGAAGCCACTCCTCGACCGCCGCTCGAACTGCGGGCTTCTCGAACTCCCGCACTCGATACGTTTCCCATCGCGGGCGCACCCAATTGTTTAGCGCCAGCTTGTAGGACATCGCACAGTGATAGGAGATTGGAGCTGCGCCGTCCTGCGCTCCACCAACCGGAATGGCGAGACACGGACGAAGCACCTGGTCGATGTAGCGGTCGATCAGGCCGCGCATCGTTGGACATTCGTGGTTGTTGATTTCCGCATTCGCAGAGAGGCGCAGATGCTCGGCTGCGCGTTCCGCAGCGCTGCGGGTTGGATATTCCTCTTGGGTCCCGACAACGGATTTGCGCCGCCGCTTTTTCCCATTCTCGATTTCGAAATAGCGGTACGCCCATACGTTTGGTCCCCGATTGCGTTTCTCCAGCACGAGCGTTCCGTACTGATACGTCAAACGCCGTTTCGTTTGGTTCATATACGAACCTCCTGAATACGGCGCAGATGACGATTCGACTCTACCGCATTCGCGAGAAAGCGCTCAAGGTCATTCGGGCGGACGTACCAAATCTTTCCGAACTTGAATGCGGGTAGCTCGCCGCGGCGAGCCATTCGCTTGATCTTCTCGGCGCTGCAATTGAAGATTCGCGCCACATCGTGAACGTCCAACACACTCTTTTCGCTGTTCACGCGACACTCCTTCGCCAAAGAAATTCGTGTGGGAAAGGCGTGTGGTTCTTCAGGGAATGGGTAAGGGAAAGAGGAAACGGCTAAAGGTGAATGGAAGAAAATGGATAAGGGGAAAGGACCCCGCCCTGTTGTGTTCGTGCGCCCGGCTGCGGCGGGCTTCGCCCGCCGCAGCCGAGAGTGGTTTCTGGTTCGGCTTTCTTGTTCGCCCCTTGCGCTACGCGGATTGAATTTGTGAATCGATCTCGGGAGTGGCTGCAGCCAAGCTGGCCTCAGTGGGGCTCTGCTTTAAGTGGTCGCCTTCCTCTCTTTCATTCGACTGCTTCGGCTGCTTCGTTTTGACTTCAAACACAGCGTTCGGCAACGATTCGATCATCTGCTTCGGAATTAGCGCCTCTGCCTTGAAGATCAAAACGCTGAGTTCGGCAGGACCATGAGTTCCCGCAATTATGATCCGCCGCACACATTGACCATCCTCATCTGCTTCGACGAGTTTTGATTGAACCAGCAGATCGTAGAGGCGGAAATTCGAAGGTAGCCTGATGTTCTCGCGCTTCAGGAAGTCACGAGCCATCAGGACTGACGTCGGCACCACCACGGCAGCCCTGTTGCCCATCACGTAGATCGGCGCGCAGAACGAATTAACTTGCAACTCGCCACTCTCGATCAGCGCTCTTAGTGCACGAACGAATTGGTTGACCTTGCTGTCAGGTCGCTTCAGCATCCAGTCCGGTGCTGCCTCGTCAACGTTTTCTTGGTCAAGCCTGGCGAGAGTTCGGGCAAGAGGTGTCGATTGGTCACCCTTGCTCCCCTTGTGCGTGCCATTCACTGCACGGAGGAGCTGCGCAAGCCCATCGCGGCCAAGATAATCAACATCCTCTGCTGTCAGTAGATGATGTATGAGCAGCGGGGAGAACAAGGCATGACGGCCACGCTCTCGGTCGGTGCGCCACCTGAAGACGGGTTCCGATTTGGCATCGCGGCAGAACTTGCGATAGGTCTCTTTGAATGGGCACCAGCACCGCTCCATGTCGTGGACATCCATCTCCATGAGCTTGCCGAGGTCGTGGCACAACCCGGCCAGGAAGCAGACAAATTGCCAGACCGGACGGAACATGCTCGTCGTTGAGTCAGCAGAGTCATCAGAACCGCTTTCCTCAGCCGTGCTCTCAAAGTCATCCAGCATCTTCACGGTGACTTCGAGCGAGTGCCGCAGCAGACCATACGGCTCGCTGTGATGATGGTTCGCGCTTGCGGGCAAGTCGCCGACGAGATCACGCAGCCGCGAAATGACGGCCATGCCCACATAGAAGTTATCGTGCTTCGACAGACGACACAGGATCTGTCGGATCAAGTCTTCGCTCAACGGATCGACTAACGGATCTGGTTCCGGGGATGTTTGCAACATCCCCGGAACTGTCCCCGAAGGCTGCCCCTGAGGGTGTGCCGGTAAAGGAAGGGAAGGGTTTGAGTTTTCGCGGAAAATCTGGCGACAAATCTGTCGCCAGATTTTCCGCGACACAGCGACTGCGGCTTCTACCATGACATGTCTCCTTTTTCGGCTGAAACGCCGGTATTCGTGTGGATTGTGCCGTTGTGGGTCACATGTTTTG
>DATLKS010000810.1:0-6993 GCA_035538255.1 Terriglobales bacterium | reverse complement strand
CTCCGTCGGTAGCACCGCGCAGCACCGGCACAAAATACTACGCCCGTTTGAGGCTGGACGGTAGCCGGATACCTGGGACGAGCCAGATCTTCAACAACCACATCCCGCTCGATCCGCAGCTCGCAGGGTCGCTGGCGATTTCCAAAACGACACCGCTGCTCAACGTGACCCGCGGACAGCAGGTTCCGTACACGATCACCGTGAACAACGTCGCCGAGGTGATGCTCACGGACGTAAGTATCGTGGACCGCATTCCGGCGGGATTCAGTTATGTGAAGCACTCTGCGCTTCTCGATGGCGTGCAGACTGAGCCGTCGCTGGCAGGCAACGAACTCCGCTGGAGCGGTCTCACCATCGCAGGCAGCCAGGCGCGCACGTTGAAACTGCTGCTCATCGTAGGCGCCGGCGTCACCGAGAGCGAATACGTGAACCGAGCGCAGGCGGTGAACACCGTGACGAACAACGCGATCTCGGGTGAAACAACCGCTACCGTTCGCGTCACGGCCGATCCTACGTTCGATTGCACCGACGTTACCGGCAAGGTCTTCAACGATGCCAATCGCAACGGGATTCAGGACAACGGTGAGAAGGGCTTGGCGGGCGTGCGTGTAGTGACACCGACGGGTCTCGAGGCGACGACGGATCAGTACGGGCGGTACCACATAACCTGCGCGATCACACCGTATGAGAGCCGCGGCAGCAATTTCGTGATGAAGCTCGACGACCGGACCCTGCCAAGCGGGTACCGGCTGACGACCAACCAGGTGCAGATCCAGCGCGCCACGCGCGGCAAAGCCCTGCAGCTGAATTTCGGCGCTTCGATCTACCGTGTAGTCGGCATTGACCTCTCCGATGCAGTGTTCGAGCCGGGTACGACCGAAATCCGCGTGCAGTGGCGGCCACGCCTGAACACACTTCTTGAAGAACTGCGCAAAGCGCCGTCAGTGCTGCGTCTCTCATACATCGCCGACACAGAAGATGCGGCACTGGTCGACCGGCGCCTGGAAGCAATCAAGCACCAGTTGACCAAAGATGCAGCGAACGACGGTCAGACGTTCACCATCGAGCCTGAGGTCTTCTGGCGACTTGGTGGCCCGCCCAAACGGTCGAATCTAGCCGTGCCGGGGAGCAGGTGAACCCCATGAGCAAACACCATCATCGATCGCTAATTGTCGGATTCCTGGTATTGACCGCCTGCGCGGGCACTGCTCAGATTCGGACAGTCATGCCCGGCGAGCCGGTTGAGCGACATCTGTCCCCCGACCTGAAGCCCAAAGAATGGTCGCTGCACTCCGATGGGACCGATCACACGAAGAGCATTAAGGTCTGCCGCGTGGAGACGGTCTGCAAGATGCGATTCAAGGACGGCGTCACCCCGCGGACGCGAGTCAAGAACCTCGTTGCCCCGCTGCGGTACGAGACCGAAGACATTCCCATTTCGGAAACATTCACCAGACAGGTCCGGCAGGCACTCAACAACCTCCAAGACAAGCACAATGTGACAGTCCGGTTCATCGGCTACACCGACGGACAACTGACCGAGCGCGACCAGCGCATCTATGGAGATCAGTTGTCGCTGTCGAAAGCAAGGGCGCAGCGCGTCGCGCAGGTCATGAAACAAACCTTGGGATTGCCGGCCTCTGCGATTGAGAGCGAGGGCCGTGGGGCCTCACAGCCCATTGCCTCTAACGAGACCCAGCAGGGACGGACATTGAATCGTCGCATCGAAGTGGAATTCTGGTACGACGATCCTCTTCAGGAGTTGCCGGAGGAGCCGCAACTCTGTCCCGGCGACGTTCAGCAAATAAAGACCACAGTTTACGATCCGCCCTGGGGAAGCATCCCGACTCTCGAGCTCACGAACGGCCAGCCGGTCATTCCTCCTGGCTACGTTGCTAGCCTGCGTCGTGCTTTGACGGACATTGCAGGCCGTAGCAACGCGCGACTGCGATTTATTGGTTACACGAAGGACGAGCGCCTCGACCGCCGCACCGCTTCCGTCTATGGCGACGACATCGGCCTTTCCGCGGCGCGAGCGCGCCGCGCCATGGACATCGTCATGAAGGATCCGGCTTTGTCGGGTGCTCGCTCTGAACACGAAGGGCGCGGCTACGTCCAGTCCGACGACGTTGTGAACACCGGTTTCACCGAGGGCGAGGAATCGTTCGTGCGCGTGCAGGCGGTGTATGACGAAGCGCTGCCGTTGGACGATTACGAAGGCGTGGACATCACCCGCCTTACCCAGGAGATTAGTCCGAAGAGTCCCTACGAGCTTAACGTGATGCACATCACCGTCGATGGCAAGCCGATCGATGACAAGGACCGCAGCTCTTCCGACATTCAGCGATGCACCGATGTCGCACTCGACAATGCCAGCATCCAGTTCCATTTCGACAATCTCGAGTCGCGGCCGCGGCTCGCTGTCGCGGCGCATCCCGTAGCGGTGGCGGTGAGCAACGTGGACAACGTTCCTGTGGCATCGGTCGTCCATTTCCGGATGTACAACAATTATTCGGCCTTCATAAAGCGTGCGGAAATCCGAATCTTCGATCAGGAACAGTCATTGCAGACGGCCCCGCTGGAAATCATCGCAGTCGACGATACGGGTTTCGCGGAATGGCAGCCGGCGACAAGAACGCTCGCGAGCGGGGCACGCGAACTCAAATACCTGCTGCGCGCTTATGACTCAAAAGGTAATTTCGACGAAACGGATGCGCGGCCGCTGTGGCTCTACCGCGAGCGGTTGCCGCTAGATCTTGTGACCTCCGATGGTACGTGGCAGCATGAGCTGCTCGCCGCCTACGGACAGAACCAACTGGTGCGCCATCACATTCCGCTCGGCAGCGGCACCGTGAAGGTGCAGGGCAGCGGTGTACCGGCAGACCACAAGGTCTGGGTGGCTGGCCGTCCGATTCCAGTCGACCCACAGGGCAAGTTCGCTGCAGAGGAGATCCTTCCGGCCGGCACGCACACGGTTGAAGTCGCGGTGCTCGACGATTCGGGCAACGGCTCGCTGTATCTTCGCGATCTGGAGTTCAAGCGCAGAGACATCTTCTACGTCGGCGTCGCCGACCTCACGGTCTCCCCGAACAGCGGGCCGGTAAATCCGCTGCAGGGACAAAACGCTTTGCAGCCCAATGATTCGTCGTTGGATGGCCGGCTGGCCTTCTTCGTGAACGGCAAGGTCAGTGAGCGCTGGCATTTGACGGCGAGCGCGGATACCCGGGAAGGCCCGGTAAAGAATCTGTTCAGCAACTTCCTCGATAAAACGCCCGATTCGTTATTCCGGCGCATCGATCCCGATTACTACTATCCGACGTTCGGCGACAACGGTGTGGTGACGCAAATGGCGCCGACCTTGGGCAAGTTCTACGTCAAGGCGAGCCATGGCGAGAGCTACGGGATGTGGGGCAATTTTACCGCCGGTTTTCAGGGCAACGAGATTGCCCAAGTTGACCGCGGTCTGTACGGCGCCAACGGCCACTACGTATCGGAATCCACCACCAGCTTCGGCGAGCGACGGATCAACCTCGACGGATTCGCTGCCCAACCGGGAACGCTGCCGAGCTATGAGGAACTGCGAGGAACTGGAGGGTCGCTCTACTTCCTTCACCACCAAGACATCCTGACGGGCTCCGAGCGGGTGCGAATCGAGATCCGCGACAAAGATTCGCGCATCGTCACAGGGGTGGTCAACCTGCGTCCCACCGTGGACTATGACGTCGACTATCTGCAGGGCCGCTTGCTGCTTTCCCAACCGCTGTCATCGACTGCTAACGACGACTTGTTGGTGCGCAGCAGCGGCCTCAGCGGTGGAGAGGCGTATCTAGTGGTCCAGTACGAGTACACGCCAGGCTTCAACAAGCTGGACGCACTCGCCACAGGCGGCCAAGGCCATTACTGGTTGAACGACCACATTGGGTTCGGCCTCACTGCCAACCAAAACAAGGATGGGGATACCAACAGCAACCTTGCCGCAGGCGACCTTACTTTGCGCATGAGCGCGAATTCCTGGTTCAAGATGCAAACGGGCAGGAGCGAGGGTCTCGTCTCCGGATTGCAGCAGTCCAATGATGGTGGTTTCGGCTTCCAAAGCCCCGGCGAGATCTCGTCCACCAATGCATCTGCCGGGGCCTACCGCGCCGACCTGAGCGTCGGTCTCGGCGACTTCTTTAAGGGTCGCGACGGTCGCTTCACCTTCTATACGCAGCACCTCGATGCAGGTTATTCCGCGCCGGGACAAGCTACGTTCAAGGACACCGAGCAATACGGCGGCACGATCAAGATGCCCGTGACACACCGCCTGAGCCTGACGGCGAAGGGCGATCAGCGGATCGAGGACCAGGGCCTGGAGACGCGTGCCGTTGAACTCGACATGGGCTTTAAGCTGACCGATAGGTGGAGCTTCAGCTCTGGAGTGCGCGACGATCTGCGCAAAGATCGTTCGCAGTTGGTGCCACTGACCCAAGAACAAGGTGAGCGCACGGACGCGGTTGCGCAGATGAAGTTCGATCCAGGCGGGGTCTGGCGCGCCTATGCCTTCGTCCAAGACACGGTCGCGGCAGACGGCAATCGTCTAAACAATGGTCGTATCGGGGCGGGAGGCTCCTATCGCCTGACGGAACGCTTCCGGATCGACGGCGAGGCTTCCAACGGGGATCTTGGGTTAGGCGGAAAAGTCGGCACAAGCTTCTTGTATTCCGAGCGGACCAACCTTTACCTGAACTATGCGCTCGAAAACGAGCGGGCGGACAACGGCCAGGAAGTTCGCCAAGGCAGCTTGATCTACGGGGAGAAGAGAAGGCTTTCAGATAGCTCCAGCGTCTACATCGAGGAGCGATACCAGGATGGCGGATCGATGAGCGGCCTCACGCACGCCACAGGAATCAATCTCGTAACGAAGGAGCGTTGGAATTTCGGAGGCAGCGCGGAGTTCGGAAAGCTCCGCGATTCGCAAACCAGCGCCGAAACCAATCGCAAGGCGACCGGAATCCACTTGGGCTACGGACGCGAAAAGATTCAGTTCTCCAGTGCCGTCGAGTATCGCCGCGACGACGCAGAACAACCCGACCTTACGCACACGATAAGAAGCTTGTTGCTGTTCCGGAATAACTTCAAGCTCCAACTAACCCCCGACTGGCGAATGCTTGGCAAGCTGGACCACTCGATCAGTAATAGCTCGCTCGGCGAGTTCTTTGGTGGCGGATACACCGAGGCCGTGCTCGGATACGCGTACCGTCCTGTGTTACATGACCGGCTCAGCGCTCTGGTCAAGTATACGTACTTCTACAACGTCCCAACGACGGATCAGTTCACAGCGCAGAATACTGCGGCCGAGTTCATTCAGAAGAGCCATATCGGGTCGCTCGATTTGACATACGACCTCACATCCAAATGGTCAATTGGCGGCAAGTACGCCCACCGTCTGGGAGAGATTAGCCTTGATCGCGCCCAGCCGCAGTTCTTCGATAGTCCCGCGCAGCTTGAAGTGTTGCGCATGGATTGGCGGTTCATCACGGGCTGGGAGAGTATGGCCGAGGTGCGAATGCTCAAGCTCCCCGACATCAGCCAACGCCAGAGCGGCGCGTTGGCGGCGATCTATCGTTACATCGGCAAGAATCTGAAGGTGGGCGCCGGCTACAACTTCACCGACTTCTCCGACGACCTGACCGACCTGAAGTACAACCACAAAGGCGTATTCTTCAATTTCATCGCCACCAAGTGACGCTTGCGTCGTGCCCGAACTCGCAGCTTCTAATTCTCCAATCAGCAGAGTCGGCAAACCTTTCGCTAGGCATTGCCCTACTCTGTTGTGATGGAAATCGGCGGCTACAACGATGTTCCTGACTGGCCGACGACGGTCCCTTCGGCAACATCACCCGCACGGACGAGATGATTTAGTCAGGGTTCAGTCTGCCTGGTAGCTACTTAGAGGCAGTAGCCGGCTTCAATGCATCCAGCGCTTTTTGCAGGTCCTCAACCGCTTTCTTGTCGAGTGCGTACAGAGCTGGTTCGTTCGCACGCTTAGCGATGTACATATCGCCTGACTTTGAGATCTGAACCTTCTCTGATCGTTTACCCTTATCTGAGATAACGCTGATGTCGAACGTGCTTGAGCCAGATCCTGAATCGACGAATTTTGTGGCCTGCAGATCGCGGATGTCGCTGATGACGGCTTCTGCACTCGAGAGATCAAGCTTCTTCCCATCTCCGGACCACCAATCATCGCCACTCTTGGTCAGGAAGTAACTCTTGACGTCATTGTATACTTCGATTTTTTCCGGATCGCTGTAGCCGAAATCGAACAGCTTTTTATTACGAAAGTCGTCTAGCTTTTTATCTAGCGCCTGCCCGACATCGCTGCCGACCTTGTATATACCGGCGACAACACTGGATTTGGCGTAGTAGTCGTTTTTGTTCTTACGAACCTGCAGTTCCTGTGTGCCTGAGTTGGTGGTGACCTTTGCTGTCGCTACGGGCTTGCCGGAAGCGAATGCCGAGGTGGTCTTCTTCTGATCGTCAGACGAGAGATCCATTTTGGCATCGCCGAGCTTGCGGACGAGTTCATCGACCTGGAACCCATCGGCGCGGAGTGGTCTGGGCTTCACGATCTGCCATTGGTCTTTGTCGCGACCAAACTCAATCTGCTGCTGGTTTGCACCGAGATTTACACGGCTCACTTTGTCCGGTTCGATCGTGAGCAGCCGCTTGTCGCGCAGATCGTTCACGCTCTTGTCGATATTGTTCTTTGTGTAGCTCGCGATCATGAATACGCGCGGATCGTTGTCGAGCTTCGCATAGGAGCCGTTGCCCGTGGGCGTCTCGTCCCCTATGAGTAGCTTGTGGACTGCGTTGTTCTTTGCTGTGACCTCAAGCTCCAGCTTTGGCGAGGTCAGCCCAAACTGCCCGAGATCGGGAGCCTTTTCTTCGACCAGGCGGTCGGAGCTGAGGGAAGACAGACTCGATAGCACACCTGAGACCACCGATTGATCG
>DATLKS010000809.1:0-1832 GCA_035538255.1 Terriglobales bacterium | reverse complement strand
CACAGCGCGAGAAGTGATCTTCCGCTGTGCAGTGCCGATGGAGTTTGGCGACCGGGTGAGACTTACCAACAAGGACGGCTCCCTCGACGCCGAGGCGGAAATTACCGCGGTGCAGATTGGAGCGTCAGAAACACTGGTTGCCGCGAGATTTACCAACGACATTCCGAACTGGATTATCAAATTATGAGCACCGCTACCGTATCGCTAGTTGAGATCGCTGCTGAATGGCGAACTGCGCGCAGGCTCTACGCGTTCTATTCCGGACTGATTCGGGAATTTCAGCTCGATGTCGGTCATTGCAAAGAATTGGAAAATCCTGTCGATCGCGCCGAGCGCGAGGTGCTCGACCGCGTTCAGAAGTGGTTTGATGCGGTCGATCTTCAGGTGCAAGTGGCGCAGATGCGTCAATTGCTGCAGAGCCAGCGCTTCGGTGAAGAAGAGATGCTCCGCACTCTGCTGTTGCGGCATATCCCGCAGCAGCCCAAAAGCGAGAAGTTGCGCGATAAGCTCGATTATCTGCTGGTGCAATACTTCGCTGCCGTTGCGCCGCATCATCCCCATGACAGCGATGTCAGCGCAGCCGAAGTTCAGCAGGCGCTTCGACCAGTATTGGGCGACGTGAGGCTGCGAGAATTTCCCTGGACCAAGGAACTTGAAAACATCGCTCAAGCCGTCGATCGGTGTTCCAGTTTGTCGGAGCTCCTCGACAGCGGTTTTGTTGAACTGGGACGGAAGACCAAGCGGAACCTAGGCGAGTCATATTTTCTGCCTGAGGCGCTCGTTCAGGTGACGCGCTTCAATTTTCGCCTGAGGCTTGGGTTTTTCCGCCTCATGCACTCCGATCTGCACTTCATTCGCAAGGCCGTGCAGGACCTGGAGGCAATGGGCGTGAGTACTGTCGATTGTCGCGAGGCTGGACTTGGATCCGAAGAGCCTCTCGCCACTTTGAGAACGCTGTGCCATCAATGGAAGAAACCATTTCGGGAAGCATACCGGGCGGGCCAGTCGTTCCGACAGCTCGGAATTGTGCGTAATATCCTGGCCAAAACAGTGCAGGCTCATGCCGCTAAACACAAACCCGCCATCGCGCATTCGCCTGTCAGCGTGGTGGCGCCACCTCCAGAGCCGTTGCCTGCGACTCTCGTGGCGGAGACTGAGAACGGTCAGCCCCAGGCCAACAGTCTCGACCAGATAGTTGAAAGCATCTCTGAACAACTATTCGCCAGTAAGCAAAAGACAACTGTTTCCGCTGTGGTGATCGGAAACACGAGAGAAATTCTGGCTTCGTGGGAAGTAAAAGCGTTCGTCCAGGGCGGTGACTCCATTTGTGCGGCGATTCAGCGTGCCGTGGCAGCACGCTGTCTGCTCTCGGACATCGCAGCAAAGGCAAAGAGCGGAAACCCGCACGGAATCGCAGCGGCCCTCGAGAGCGCCCACACCCAAGCAGCGGCAATCCAGGAGCAAGTCGCGAAAGCCAAAGATTTGGGAGACATCGATTCGGCAGTCAGCCTTGCAGCCACGGCGAAGCGGCTGTTAACGCTGATCGACGGCACGGAGAAGTTGAGATCATGAGGCAAAGGGCCAATGGCACCAGTGCGCCGCGACGATTGCTGGTGATCTCCGATCAAGGCGGGTTCTCTCGCGATCTGATTGCGCGGTGGCAGATGCAGCCGCAGGTTCCGGAATTCACCGCATTGAGCGGCGACTTGATTCGGAGTGCGATGGCTTCACCTTTTGATGTTGTCGTTGCCGGAGACTTGCAGCCAGTGCGCACAGCAGAGGTCTTGGCGCAACTCAACCGCGGCTTGGCTTCGCCTGTGTATGTCGCGTCG
>DATLKS010000808.1:0-12627 GCA_035538255.1 Terriglobales bacterium | reverse complement strand
CTTGCCGACTATGGCCAGCTTCTGCTGCGCCTCGGCGGAACCGGTGATGAAGTCCTCGACTCTTTTCCAGAACTGTGGATTGAGGCTTTCCCGCAACATGGGAAGGAATGGCTTCAGCTTCACGTATACGAAAATCATCTCGTTGCAATTATCCAGAAACAGCGCGGGGTCAAGCGCTCCTCGGGCCACAAACGACATTGCCATGTCCCAATATGAAGTTACTTGGCGGAAGTAAGCGAATTCTCTTCCGCCCCCTGCGAATATCTTTCCCAGATCTTCGAAGCTGCTGGGCCAGAACTCTAATGCCATGAATTTTCGCGCTTCGCGCATCACGGGCTCGCGCCGCAGTTCATAGAGGCGCAGGATGATGTCAACGTCTCCATGAGTGGCCTTGCTCGTCATGCCGGGAGAAGGTGTCGGCTCGGTCATACCGGAACTCCTTTTGGAAAGTAGATGAGCGTCGCCTATGGTAACGCGATTGGGCGTCCGCGAAACTATTAAAAATCATCAGTAAGCGAAAGGATCGTCCCGGGCGGGACGAATTCCTTGTTCGGAAAGAAAACCTTGGCAATTCACTACGCGACCGCCACCGGCTCCTTAGTGATCTGCTTCGAGTAGTCGCACTTCACGACCGGAGCCGATTCGGGAGCGGCCTCACCCTTGGCTTTTGCGGGCTTCTTCTTCTTGCGCTTCGGCTGGTCCTCTTCTTCCGCTGCAGTTCTTTTATTGTTTGGACAGACCAGGAATGTGCC
Source organism: Terriglobales bacterium (assembly GCA_035538255.1). Classification (GTDB taxonomy): domain Bacteria; phylum Acidobacteriota; class Terriglobia; order Terriglobales; family Acidobacteriaceae; genus Gp1-AA112. The sequence goes on along the minus strand of DATLKS010000808.1, from coordinate 11,875 downwards.
CGCCTTCAAGTTCTTTTCGAGCAAATACGGACTGCCGCATTCCGGGCACTGTTCGGCGACCGGCTTATATGCCGATGTGAAGTCGCACTTCGGATAATTCGAGCACCCGTAGAAGATGTTGCCACGACGGCGCGCCTTCTTCTCCACCAGCTCACCATCTTTGCACTGCGGACACTTCACGCCGATGAAGTTCTGCTTCACGTACTTGCATTCCGGATATCCGCTGCAGGAGACGAACTCGCCGTAGCGCCCGTGACGCAGGACCATATTGCGTCCGCATTGCGGGCAGACCTCTTCCAGCGGAACGTCAGGCACTTTCTTCCCTTGATCAAGCCGGCGCGTGGTCTTGCATTCCGGATATCCGGTGCAGGCCATGAACTGCCCGAAGCGTCCACGCTTTAACACCATCGTGCGTCCGCAGTTCTCGCAATATTCTTCTTGCGAGGTTTCCTGCAGGTCGGCATTTTCCAGATCGGGCAGATCGATGACGTTCTCTTTTGTGAACGTGCAGCTATTGGGATCGTCTTTGTCGTAGCCACTGCAGGCGAAGAATGAGCCGAACTTGCCCCACTTCAGAACGAGAGGCGAGCCGCAACGCTCGCACTTCTCGTCTGTGGGCTTCTCCATGCGCTTCACATTTTCCATGTGTTTCTGCGCATATTTCAGGTTCTTCTCGAAGCGCTTATAGAACTCCGACATCGCGTCGGTCCACTTCTCTTTGCCTTCTTCGATTTCGTCGAGTTCTTCCTCCAGGCGCGCCGTGTATGCAGGATCGAAAATCTCGGAGAAGTTCTTCACCAGCAGATCGGTAACGACCAGTCCAATCTCGGTGGGCACGAACTTGCCGCCGAGCTTCTGGACATACTGCCGTTCCTGGATGGTTCCCAGAATGGTCGCATACGTGGAAGGGCGCCCGATGCCACGCTCTTCGAGCTCTTTTACCAGCGACGCTTCGTTGTAGCGCGGCGGCGGCTCGGTAAAGTGCTGTTCCGGCTTCAGCTCTCTCAACGTGAGTGTCTGACCTTCTTCCAGAGGCGGCAGCTTGTGCTTGAGCGCCTCATCTTCCTCGTCTTTGCCTTCCTTCGATTCTTCATAGACTTTGAGGAAGCCTTCAAACTTGAGCACAGATCCGGTTACACGGAAGTTGTAGGTACGGTCGGCAACGGCATCGATATCGACAGTCGTCTGGTCAAAGACCGCAGGCATCATCTGTGACGCAACAAAACGCTGCCAGATAAGCTTATAAACCTTGTATTCGTCTTCCTGGAGGTACTGCTTTACCGAATCGGGATGACGCATGACAGAAGTTGGCCGAATCGCTTCGTGGGCTTCCTGCGCTTCCTTCTTTGACTTATAAACGTTCGCTGATTCGGGAAGGAACTGTGTTCCAAAATTGGAACCAATAAGCTCACGAACTTCGTCGAGGGCGTCCTGCGCGACTCGGACGGAGTCAGTACGCATATAGGTGATCAACCCAACCGAGCCTTCATCGCCCAGTTCGACACCTTCGTATAGACGCTGCGCGATCATCATCGCGCGTTTGACGCTGAAGCGCAGTTTTCGCGATGCGTCCTGCTGGAATTTGCTGGTCGTGAACGGTGCAGCCGCGCTGCGACGCCGCTCGCGTTTTTCGACTGAGCGCACGCTCCATTGCGCCTGGCGCAGAGCGCCGGTGATCTTTTCGGATTCTTCCCCGTTCGGGACCTCGGTCTTTTCGCCACCTATCCCGGTGAAGCGTGCATCAAAAGCCGGCGGTTTGGCAGCAGAAAGATGGGCGTCAATCGTCCAGTATTCTTTCTTCTCGAAGGCTTTGATTTCGCGCTCGCGTTCGACAATGAGCCTGAGCGCAACGGTCTGTACCCGTCCGGCCGAGAGTCCGCGACGGACTTTGTCCCACAGCAAGGGCGAGATCTGGTAACCCACAATGCGGTCGAGCACGCGGCGCGTCTGCTGCGCATCGACGAGGTTCCAGTCGATATCGCGCGGATGATCGAACGCCGCTTTGACAGCCTTGGACGTGATCTCGTTGAAGGTGACGCGGTGGAAGGGAATGCCATTTCCGCGCTTCTTCTTCGGCTTCGAGTCGCCAAGTTCTTCGTAAAGGTGAGCGGCGATGGCTTCGCCTTCGCGGTCCGGGTCGGGCGCCAGATAGACGGCGGAGGCTCCCTTTGCCTTCTTCTTCAGGTTGGCCAGAACCTTTTCTTTACCCGGAATGACCGTGTATTCGGTCTCGAAGTCGTTATCGAAATCGATACCGATCTTGCTCTTGGGCAGATCCTTGACGTGGCCGAGAGAGAAATCGACGTCGTAATCCTTACCAAGATATTTATTGATCGTTTTCGCCTTACCCGGCGATTCGACGATAACAAGTGCTTTTGGCAAACTAGCTCCTAAGCTTCTAAGCGGCTAAGCTCCTAAGCTCTGAATTCGCAACGGAAGCAGTTCGGACGCTTCCTCTTAACGAGATTAGCATCCTGCCCACCTCAGCCAGATTTGAGTTTAGCTTTGCGTACTCGGATTCAGGCAAGTAGCCAAGGTCTTTGGCAACGAGTAACTGGTACTCCAATTCGGCCGCCGAGCCGGCAGCGATCGGAATAAATCTGCCCAAGTCGGCGTCGCCGTCTCGTCCTCTGCCTTGCGCGATATTAGAGCCTATCGAAACAGCACAACGACGCCTCTGGGAAGTTAACCCATACATTTCAGTTCCGGAAACTCACTCGTGACCGATGGACATCCAATGTAACCTGATGCGCTTTCTGCCACACTTTGAGCTGCTTGAAATCGGCCATGCGCTTCGTTCCTCCGGCTCAGAAGCTTAGCAGCTCAGCAGCTTAGAAGCTCTTGACGTAGTTTTTGCCCGGCAGCGGCTTGATCTTGCCTGCCAGCTCCAGTTCAAACAGAGCACAGAAGATTTCCGAGGAGGAGATCTCGCCTTCGAGCCTTTCTATGATCTCGTGGAGCTGGGTAGCCTCATCGGGCTTCAGCAAAGCGTAAATACGCTTCTCGTGCGGAGAGAGTTGTGAGTCCGCAAATAAAGATGCTTCAGCCGGCTTGAGAGATTCAACCCGCCAGGCGGCCTCCAGTTGCAGCTTAGTCTCGGCGGGCAGCTCCTCCCAGACGTCCTCCCATGTGGCAGTGAGCTTAGCCCCTTGCTTAATCAACGTGTTAGGACCCCAGGAATTCCGGTTCGTTACGTTGCCGGGTACGGCGAAGATCTCCCTGCCCCGTTCCAGGGCACACCGAGCGGTAATACGGGTGCCGCTATATTCGCCAGCTTCCACCACGAGTACACCGAGCGCGAGCCCGCTGATAATACGGTTCCGAATCAGGAAATTCTGCGGTGCGGCAAAGGTGCCGATTGGGAACTCGGAAACCAGAGTGCCGCCGGGAGCGACGATAGTTTCCGCGATGCGCTTGTCGTCACGAGGATAGGGCACGTCGATTCCCGTGCCCCACACAGCAATCGTCTTTCCCTTCCCATTTAGGGCGCCACGATGAGCATGAGTATCAACTCCGCGAGCCATGCCGCTGACAATCACCAAACCGCGGGAGGCAAGATCGTTCGACAGTCTTTCAGCCATTCCCATGCCATACGGAGTAGGATGCCCTGTACCAACTACTCCCAATCCAGGGTCAGATAAAACCGCTGCATCGCCGCGAACATATAGTGCCAGCGGCGGATCGTAAATTTCCCTCAGACGTGCGGGATATCGACCGTCTTCGAAGGCGATGATCTCCGCATTCACGTCTCGCGCCTTCATGAACTCCTCTTCCGCCAACGAATAGGATTTGCCGAGGGCTATCGCTTGTGCGGAAGCCGCGGGCAGTCCTGCTGCTTCGAGTTCAGTAAGCGACGCCTGAAAGACGCGCTCCACTGCGCCAAAATGCTGGACCAGCCTGTGTCCGCGGATCGGACCCATAGCAGGCGTCAGCGCTAGAGCGAGCCACTGCAAAGCAGCTATGTCAGATTGAGCAGAACCGGAAACTGCGGCCGAGTTGGTCATCAGGAGAAACTGGGGGCGGACGATACGCTGAGCGTCGAGTGAGTGTCAAGTTGGACGACGTCAATCACTTCAGAATGGCCCATCAACAACGTAGATAGATAGCGACACCAGCGCGAGATTAAGGAGGTGGTAGTTCCTATTGAACCTCAATGCCGCCAGCCTCCACGCCGCTGAGGTAGCCCTATCCAGGTTTTGCTGTCATCACCCGATCAACGGAACGTGGAAAATATCGAAAATTTTGTCTGAACCCATCATCTAAAGGACTTACGCGATTTAAACCCATTTTGAACCCATCGAGTTACCTATCCCTACCCATCAGGTTACCCATGTATACGCGTCGGGTAACCCATCCTTAACCCATCGCCTTCGCTACCGCAGCGAATGTCTGCTGCCCTCCGGCGGCGTCGCGAGAAGTTCGTAGTCTTCCGGCGAGAATACTCATCGCTGAACTGTTTTCCATGCAGGCGCCTGCCACGATTTAACTCTCATTTCCGTGCTACGACGAATCGATGGAAAAAGTCAATAGGCGCAAAAAAAATTCACTACGGAGAGACGAGGACCTAAGGAATTCCCCATTGCGTCATTATCGTTTTGTTCACCTTCGCTGAAATTCAGGCGAGCCCAGCAGTATGCCGGCTATGGTTGCGAGTCCCTTAGCAGGATCTTTCATTAGAGGCGTGGTTTGCTCCTGCTCAGTGAGGCGTTGCTCGAGCAAGTTCTGCGTCTGTTTGGAGACATCGCCTTCCAGCAGCGTCCATTCCAGCAACGACATGGCGCGATCTGCACCGCGCATTTGGGGATCGCGAATGCTCCTTGTCCGAGCATCGGGAGACTGGATGTCAGTAAGTACACCGAGGCTAAGCAGTCTGGGTGCGTCGAATTTCATACCGCCAATCTGACTGTTGCTCATCTGTAGTGCGAAGTTCAGACGATCCAACAATGCATCGGAGTTGATCCAATACTCCGCGCGCATCGAATAGCCGGTAGGAGGCTGCATCTGGTAAAGAGGCTCGCCCATCTTAGCCAGCGTCTGAATAAGCGGACCAGGATTAATTACATCTGCGCCGCTGGCCCGCACGGCAGAGACGACGAATTCCAGGGGTGTCTTAACCTTCGCGCGATAACTTTGTGGTGACCAGAATTCGGCAGACGTAAAGAGCGTGTGCAGGACCTCGCGGATGTCTCCATCGGTTTCCTGAAAGCGGTCTGCGAGACGATTTACGAGGGATGTGGGCGGATCATCCGCAACGAAACGCTGCGCCAGCTTCTTCGCAATGAAGTGTGCTGTCTGAGGACTGCCGGCCAGCTTGTTAAGCATTTCGAGGCCTTCCTGCTGGCCATTTTCATGAATGGTGACCCCAAGCACGTGTTTGTCGCCGGGCTCGTGCTTGCGCGCATCGAAGGTGAAGCCCCCGCCCTGACCGGGACCATCGATGGTCCATCCTGTGAGCACCTTCGCCAGTTCCGTGACATCACTCTGGGTGTATCCGCCATCCACGCTGAGCGTATGCAGCTCCATGATTTCGCGCGCGTAATTTTCATTCAGCCCGCGTTTCGGATCGGGAGTCTTGTTGTTTCCGCCCCCGGCGGCTTTCGAGTTTGGGCCGATGCTTGTCCAGTTATCCAGATAAAAGAGCATGGCCGGACTCTGCGCCGTGGCAATCAGGAGGTCACGAAACTTCCCGAGGGCGTGGGGACGAAGCACATCCCGTTCATAGCTCGTGGTGTAGTGTTGATCGGCATCCTTATTAAGGAAGACGTTGAAGTGATTGAACCAGAAATCGGTCATCACCTCCTGCAACTGGCGTTCGCTGTAAATGGCGCGCAGCAGCTTGGCCTGCTGTAGTTCGCTCACCGCGACACTAGGCGGGTATCCGAGCGCCTGGAACGCCTCGCGCTGGTCTGGCGAGAAGTCGGCGTTGAGCTTCTCGCGTAAATCGCCCGGAGTGGCGGCACCGAGCGCCAACAGCTGATCTCCGGAGTAGCCTTCGAGGGTCGCGATCCGCTGCTCCTTGGGTAGGGCGAGTAAATCCCTTGCCAGCGCGGTGGCAACTTGCTTTTGCTGATCGCGCTGAATTTCCTCCGCGCTCTTACCATTGGTATCAATTGCCACGTTCGCTGCTGCTCTCTGCTGGTTCTGCACCTGAAGCCGCGTGAGCTGCGCGCGATAAATCATCGCCAGCATAGGATCGTTCGGCGGCTGCGCTTTGCCGTCAGCAACTGCCTTGATCATTCCCGGATTAGGAAAGTTCTGGACGAGTTCTTTTGGGTTCATCCTGAGCGTGCGTAATGGACCAAGACGGGCATTGAGGGCGGAATCGTCGATCGAATCGGGATGCAATTGCTGGTCAATCCATTTATCGACGCCGACCTGCAGCACGCGATCAAGGTCTCCCGGACGTGGACCGAAGGTCAGGCGGTTCAGCGCATGAATCGCGCGCTGCTCCTGGGTCAAGGACCTCTTCGGCGGTGTCGTTTTCTTTGAAGCAGCGAGTAATGCCAAGGGGGTGCAAGCCAATACCGAAAACGCCCCGGCCGATTTTAAAAACCTATTCATACATCTTGGTTAGACAGAAAATGATGACTCGCAATGGGAAACCCAGTCAAACAGTGAAAGTTCTGTAGGCTGACATCCGCCAGTTCGGAACGAGGGGAATGTCTTAGCCGGCGCGCGTCAGCCGTGGGAATCGAAGCAAATCGAGCCCTCGGGCGGCATAGTTCTTCGCTCACAGTTAATCATGCCGCCCTGCCAGTAACATTTGCCAAAAACCTCAACCGGCATTCCATCTTTCCATTCATGGCAGTGCCGCTACTTCCCGTAAACCAGCACTTCGAAAGAATCGGGAATCATCTTTGGCCGTTGGCGCTGCTGTCCAGGAGCAGGCTCGGGCTGCTGTTCGAATTGTGCCGTGACTGTAATAAGGTTGTGCGTTTTCTCGTCGATGGTCATTGTGCGTGCGTGAGGCTTGGTTGTGACGTCTCCAGCCACGGCAAAACTAGTTGGCGAATTCTCTTTCACGATCGTGATGGTTCCGCTCTGGCCGTTGGAGCTAAAGGCCTGCTTCACACCTTTGTCGAAAGCGGTGGCATCGACTCCTTTGCCGATGGTCTCCGTCGCAAGCACCTTACCGCTGTTGCCATCGATGATCACCATCTTCTCGTTGTCGCATCCAGAGAACAAAACTTCATGATCGGCATCGATAGCGAGTCCGCTGGGACCTTCGCCCGGCGCAAGCGGCCAGGTATTCAGCACTTTCAGTTCTTTCGCGTCGAGTTCGACGAGAGAAGACTTGTCTTCCAAATTCACAAAAACCTTGCCTGTGCCGTCCGAAGCGGCAAATTCAGGCCTGCCGCCAAGATCGATTGTGCCCGCGACGGTATTGTCCTTCGACTCGATCACTGTTGCATTGTTGCTGCGACCATTGAAGGCAAAAACACGGCTCGTCGCCGGATCAAAGATGATCGCGTCGGGATTCGTGCCCGCCTGCACCTTGCCGGTTTGCTTCAATGTCTTCAGGTCGAAGACCACCACCGAATTGTCGCGGCCGTCGCTGATGTATCCCTTATCTGCGCCGTTATCGAGCGCAATGCCGTGCACGCCCTTGAGGTCTGGAATATCGCCTTCGAGCTTCCCGCTGTCGATGTTGAGCACCTGGACGTGAGTGCCACGGGATATGTATAGGCGGCGAGAAGACGCATCCATAGTGAGGTAGTCCCATCCGGTGTCGCCTCCTAGTTTGTATTCGTGAATGAGGTGATAACCGGCTGCCTGCGAATTTCGAGCGCAGAGATATCCGCAGAAAAGAGTCGCGAAGAAGAGAGCAGAAAGCATGGTTCGGATTCGAAGTGTCATATTTCTTTTTCTCCGGTGCGAGTAGTAGGTCCTGGATCCCAAAAAGATATCGGGTCGGTAAGACTATACGGCAAGCCAGTATCGATCCCTTCATTCTCAATCAACAGAATACGCATTTACGGCTCCTTGTTAATGCGACACGCATAATCCTGCAAGAAGCGATAATGCAAGGTAATTCATACCTTGTTCATCTCTGAGGCGGAGAGTATTTTCCGCCTAATCTCCATGACTTCCTGAAAGAAATTTCATTCGCGATTCAGGATGGCTTAATCCGTAGGGGATTACTGTCTTGGAGTCTCAATCTTCCGAAGATTAAGGTGAGAAAAGCATGTTGGCTTTAGCTTTGCTACTGCTATGTGCGGCAAGCGCAGTGGCGAGTGAAAGCTGAAACTTGTAAGCAGCGTCGATCTGCCCCATGGTGCTGGACGAGCCGAATCACCGGCTCTTTACCCTCTGCCGCAAGGCGGCGAAGCTGCTGGTCTCGATACCGGGTCGGGAGAGCAATCGGCTCCTGGAACATGGCGGGACATTCCGACGGCATGGCATTCGATTCAGCTCACAAACGCATCTATGTACCTGGAGCAGAGGGATACATCGCCGCGTATCAGCAGAAGGATGCCGACCACTACGAACTTGTGGCGAAAGTCCCTACCGCACCTTGGAGCAAAGACTTGCCTGCTGGTGCCGGAGTTGAAGCGCCTCTACGTTGCGGTCTCGCCCGGCGAAGGGAAGTTCGGCGCTCGCGTTTTAGCCTTTGAGACTCTGCCATAATCTTCAGCCTGGAGGCTTCGTGAAGAATCGTCGACACATTGTCTTGGCTGCTGCATCCCTCGTGCTCTGCGGCGGAGCAGCCGCGCAACAGGCAGTTGTCTCGGGCAAACCAAATCGAAGTGCTGCTGAATTGGCCGCGATCGCCGCCGGGACGCCGATCCAAGCTGCGCCTTCGGATTCCCAGGCTCCGATCGTCATAACCTTGCAGGACGCACTAAAGCGGGCACGGAATTTGGATACGACTTATCGCACAGCGCTTACAGCCGCAGGCGTAGCTCGGGAAGATCACGTTCAATCCCGCGCCGCCCTGCTGCCTAGTCTCGCCTACAACAATCAATACCTTTATACCCAAGGCACGGGACTTCCCACTACCCTCACAGCCGACACGCGCTACATCGCGAATAATGGCGTCCATGAATATATAAGCCAAGGCAACGTCCACGAGGTTATCAGCGGCGCTCAATTTGCCGATTTCAACCGCACTGCCGCTGCTGCAGCGGCGGCGCGCGCAAATGCCGAAGTGGCTGCCCGAGGTTTGGTGACGACAGTCGTGAAAACCTACTACGCCGAGGTCGTTGCCAGACGCAAATATGCCAACGCGCAACTGGCAGCCGATGAGGCAAAACGATTTTTCGAACTAACGCAAAAGCTGGAGCAGGGCGGGGAAGTAGCGCATTCAGACGTGATCAAGGCTCAGTTGACCGCCAACGATGCCCAGCGCACTCTGCGCGATGCACAGCTTGCGATGGATTCAACGCACCTGGACTTGGCGGTGCTCGTCTTCCCCAACTTCAATCAGAACTTCTCCACTGTGGATGACCTCCGCTTGCCGCCCCCGCTGCCGCCAATGCAGGAAATAGAGCAGCAAGCCAAAACTAAAAATCCGCAACTATATGCGGCGATGCAGGGCGCTCGCGCGGCGGGGCTCGAGGTACTCGCCGCCAAGGCAGCCTATCTCCCTGCTCTCACGCTCGACTACTTCTACGGAATCGATGCTAACCGTTTCGCGCTGCACACGCCCACTCCCGAAGGACGTATTCCGAATCTGGGATACTCGGCGAGCGCAACTCTGAATATTCCAATCTGGAACTGGGGAGCGATACAGAGCAAGGTCCGCCAGAGCGAATTGAGGCAGCAACAGGCGCAAATTGAACTCTCGGCAGCGCAGCGCAAGCTGATCGCCGATTTGAAGAGCTTTTATGCTGAAGCCGAGGGCGCGAAGATGCAACTCGATGTGCTGCAGCAGTCCGCCGATCTGGCTGCCGAAAGTGCCCGGCTGACGAACCTCCGCTACCGCGCTGGTGAAGCCACGGCCCTCGAAGTGGTTGATGCGCAGAATTCGCTTGTTACCGCTCGCAACAATTATGATGACGGCGAAGCCCGGTATCGGCTGGCAATCGCTAATCTGCAGACTCTTACGGGAGTCTTTTAACTGAATGGCTATTCCAACAAAGTTCGCATTTCGCACGCTGGCGTTGATCGCCGTTGCATGTTTGACTGCATGCTCCAAAGAGCAGGCTGAACCGCAGCCCGTTGTCTCGGTGCAGGCTGTGCCGGTAAAGCAGGGAAGTATTTCGCAAACGATTACCACCGACGCAGTTCTGTTCCCGATCAACCAGGCAACAATCGTTCCCAAAATCGCCGCTCCAGTGCAGAAGGCATTCGTCGTGCGTGGCGCGAAGGTCCGACAAGGACAGTTGCTCGTGACATTGGAAAACAAGGATCTCGCCGCCGCAGCCGAACAGGGCCGTGGGGATCTTGCACAGGCGCAGGCTGCCGAAGTGATTGCCACTAACAACTCGGTGCCGGAGGAGCTCCAGAAGGCGCAGTTAGACACACAGGCTGCAAAGGAAAACTTCGACGCCCAACAGAAGCTTTACGACAGCCGCAAGGCGCTCTTCGATCAAGGCGCGATTCCTCGCAAGGACCTCGATGCCGCGGCAGTCGCCATGGTCCAGGCCAAGGCCCAGTACGAGCAGGCACATAAGCACCTTGCTGGGCTGCAATCCGTAGGACATGAGCAGGAAATAAAGTCGGCCAAAGCACAACTGGTTTCTGCAGAAGGGAAATACAAGAGCGCCGCGGCCCAATTCGGATATTCTGAAATCCGCAGCCCCATCGATGGTGTAGTTACGGATGGTCCGTGGTATCCGGGCATGATGCCGCAGGCCGGCGCACCGCTGGTGACCGTTATGAACCTCTCACAGATGGTTGCTAAGGCTCATATACCGCAAAATCAGGCGGCGCTCCTAAAGAAGGGCGATGAAGCGACTGTGACTGTGGCAGGCGCTGACGAGCCCATTAAGGGAAAGGTAACTCTGGTGAGCCCGGCCCTTGATCCGGGCAGCACGACGGTCGAAGTTTGGGTGCAAGCGCCCAATACGAAAGGCATTCTCAAGGCTGGAGCCTCGGTTTCGCTCTCGATGGTTGCCAAGACCGTGCCAAATGCGCTGGTCGTTCCCGCTCAGGCTGTTGTTACTGATGAAGAAGGAAAGAAATCGTTAATGGTAATCGGCAGCGACGGCGTGGCGCACAAACGCGATGTCGAAACAGGAATTCAAAGCGCCGATTCCGTTCAGATCGTGAATGGGGTCAAGCCGGGAGAACAGATCGTGAGTGCCGGCGCCTATGGCCTTCCCGACAATACCAAGGTAAAGATTGAGGCGGCTCCGCAGCCGGGCAATGAAGGTGACCAGGGCAAGGGAAAAGACACCCAGGGCGGAAGCGAGCCTTAACGATGGCGACCAAAGTCACGCCAATTGATGAGGCGCCGCAGCCGATCCCAGCTCCATCCGGCGATTACTGGTTCTCCCGCCTCTCCAAGCCGCTGATCTTCCTCATCATTGCGCTCGCGTTGATGGGCGCCTATCTCGCGTTCACCATTCCCGTAGCCGTTTTTCCCGAAGTGAACTTCCCCCGAATCATCATTGGAATCGATAACGGCGTGATGCCGATCGACCAGATGATGGTCACGATCACTCGTCCGGTCGAAGACGCGGTAAACAGCGTTCCCGGCCTGCTTCGCGTGAACTCGATTACCAGCCGGGGTTCGGCGGAAGTCGATCTCTACTTCAACTGGAATGTCGATATGGTGACGACCTTGCAGTTGGTGAACTCGGCAGTCGCCGATGTAAAAACCACACTGCCGGCTACGGCAAAGATCGACACACATCGTCTGACTTTCGCCAGCTTTCCCATTATGGGCTTTAGCGTGACCTCGGATACGGTGCCGCAAACCCAGCTTTGG
>DATLKS010000807.1:0-7593 GCA_035538255.1 Terriglobales bacterium | reverse complement strand
CGGTTTCCATCCCAGGGTATGCAGCGTGCGCGCAGCTTCAAGTACCGCCATCGCGCCGGTGCCGTTATCAACTGCGCCCTGGCCGAGGTCCCAGGAATCGAGGTGCCCGCCGATAATCACGCGTTCATCGGGATGCTCGCTACCCTTGATTTCGGCCACGGTGATCGATACTTTCGCTGGACCAGGACTGAATGTACCGGTCAGGTTCACCTTCATCGTGACCGCGCCCGCCTGCAGCAGACGATGAATCAAGCTGTAGTCCTCATGAGTGAGGAAGGCGATCGGAAGCTGCGATGGCTCATATCGGCTGTAGCTCCCCATATTGAACAGAGAGTCCGGTTTTCCGCTGTCCGTGAGCACCACCGCAGCGCCTTCGTCGGCCGCCGCTTTCATCATCTGTTGCCGCTGGCGAAACCGCGCGCGTCCTCCGGGTCGAGGCAGACCCTGGCTAGGCGGAATCACCGCATCATAAGCATTGTTCGGAACCTCGGCATCCGACGGGAGCTCTGCCGGAGCCCGCATCATGATGATCGCGCCTTTGAGCTTGCCTTTGTACTTTTCCATCTCGGACGGATTGTTGGAATTCAGAAAATACACATTTCCGCTTACGGGACCGTTCGTAGCCTTGCTCCATCCCGCTGAGCGAATTTCGATCGATTTTCTTAGCGGCGCCGTGATCTCGGCAGTATCCTGTCCCCGTGTCCAGGAGTGTGGAATCTCGGTGGTCTCAAGGTGAGCATCGATCCCATAATCCTTGAAGCGCTGCAATGTCCATTCGCTCGCGCGGTTCATTTGCGGCGATCCCGTCAGACGCGCGCCGATCTCAGTAGTCAGATATTCCAGGTTCTTCATTAGCTCAGAGTGAGCTTTCTCTTCATCGGCGATCTTCTGATCCGCCTGTTCCATCGCGCTGCGATAAGATCGCTTGTCTTGTTCGCTCCGCGTTGGCTGCGGCTGACCACCAGGTCCTTCATTCTGTGCGGCCTGCGCCAGCGTCTGCGCCAGGCAAAAATAAATTAGAAAAGCTGATAATGAGAGAAATAGAGAATTGCGCGAGCGCAATGAGTGCATCGAGGCTCCGATTTATGGGAATTACTTCGTGTCCAGCGGGACTGGATAGGGTAGCAGATAGGGGACAGATTACAGGGGAGTAGAGACGCAGTATGCTGCGTCTCTACTCCAAACGGAAACCAGTCAGCGCGTACCGACTGCGGCGCGATTTACCGGTGTGGTGCCCTGCGCATCCTCGAAGCTGAAATGCGTGGAGACATTCGCGTACTGCTTACCTTCGAGCTCCACGTAGGGATATACGAAATAATTCAAGGGGTCTCCATCCTGTTTTGGACGCAACGTGATATCGCGGCCCACGCTGAATTGCACGCGATTGTCGTCCCAATGCCCAAAAAAGAACTCCCGCTGCTCAGGATGCTTCCAGGCCTCGGAAATGTCCACTGGAACCCATCCGTGATCTTTGGTGTAGAAATCGGCCCAGCAGTGATAGCCGGCGATGTCTCCGGAATGCTTATCTGCTGGGAGCGGGAATCCGATCTCAAAGCGCGCTGGAATGCTTTGCGACCTTGCCATGGAAATGAATAGCGAATGGAAGTCAGTGCAGTTGCCCTGCTTGGCAGTGCAGGCATACAGGGTGTCGCCATGCCCCCAGCCGGTGCCGCTCTTGTCATAGCGCATGTTGGCCAGCACATATTCGTAAAGCGCTCTTCCCTTCTCGTAGTCGCCTCCACCCACGCCCGCAACCTGTTTGACCGCGAGCTCTGCAGGAAGACCGCTCACCGGAACGAGTCTGTCGGGGGAGAGCAGGCGTTTCTGCTCGGTGACGCGCAGCACTCCAGCTCCATGTGGAGAGCTTTGGTGGCGAACGACTTCGTAAACAATTTCGAACGAATATTCCTCTTTGTCTGCTTTGGCTGCTTCCCCATAGAGCATCTCGTCCCCATACTCCTGCTCGCGCGTTTGCTTCAACGGGAGATCCCCAGTCTTCGAGGTGACCTTTACATTCTGGAATTCATCGGAATGCGCGAGCGGAATCCAGACCCGCAACGGAGAACCCGGATGCGTGTTACGCACGGTGAACGCATAGTGGAATGTGAAATGTCGCTCCGGCTGCTCCGATTGCGGAAACGCAAGAGCAACTAAGTACAACGACGCGAAAAGCGTACGAAAGAAAGTCGGCATGATCTCTTCCCTTTCCCGAATGTGAAACGGTGAGTGTTGACGACAGCCCGGGCGTCAAAAGCTAGCTTCAGGTGAAGCCGGAGGGAAGCATGGAAGTGCTCGGAAAAATCCTAGTCTCAGCGGCGTCAAGGCGCAAGAGCGCATGTAGTGAGCAACAGCGACCCGCGATCAATGACATTGGAGCTGCAGGCGCGGATCTGCATGATAACCGGCGGTGAGGCGAAATTGACGCCCTCGCCATGCTGGGAGGAATTTTCTGAGCCGTTGATTTAGAATCCGGCCATGTTAGTTGCCAATCCGCCACTTAGCGCGCAGGAGATTCTGCAGGCGTTTCATCGTGATGCGCCTAACCTCTTTCTCGGCGCGGCTTTCGTAACGGTGGGACTGGTTGCCATCGCGTTTTCCGCGCTGCGCAGGAGACGCGATCCACTCTTCATTTATTTCGGTATCTTCGCTGTCCTTTATGGGATGAGACTGTGGGTCCAAGCGCGTCTGCTTGGATTGGTTGTACCCAGTCCGGTGTTTTATCCGCGATTGCGCGTAGCCATTAACTATCTGGTTCCGATTCCCTTCGTGCTTTACTTCCGTTCAGCAGGTTTCCTGCTGAACCGCATTGGTATGGTGCCGGCGTATGTTCTGGCTGTTGTAGATGGCGCGCTGGCGGTTGCTACACTCGCTTTTGGTCCAAGAGACTCTTTCAACTCGATTAACACAATTCTTGTAATCGTTGCTTTGACGGTTCTGATCCTGGAGTTCATCGGGAATCCTCCACAAAGCGACAAGGACTTCCTGGTGGTCCGGCGTGGCCTCCTGGCCTTCGCTGGTCTTGCGCTGTGGGACAACATTATCGGGAGTTACCTCTCGGATTGGAAAATTGAGCCAGTGGGCTTTGCCATTTTCTTGGGCTGTCTGGGTTATGTAGCTGCCCGCCGGACGCTTCAGCGCGAGCAGCAGCTCAATGAGATTCAGAAAGAACTGGATGTCGCCAAACGAATTCAGCTATCCATTTTGCCCGCGCAATTCCCGCCATCTCCTCACTTTCAGGTCGCTGTCCGCTACGTTCCGATGACTTCGGTTGCAGGGGACTTCTACGACTATGTCGTGGCCGGTAATGGGCGGGCAGGGCTCCTGATAGCAGACGTCTCCGGACATGGGGTTCCCGCAGCGCTGATTGCGTCAATGGTAAAGCTCGCAGCAGCATCGCAGCGAGACACGGCCTCGGATCCTTCTCAATTCCTGCTTGGAATGAATGCCGTGCTCTATGGCAATACACAGAGCCAGTTCGTAACTGCAGCTTACGTGTATCTCGATTCGGTGTCGCGGGAGCTGCGCTACTCGGCTGCGGGACATCCTCCGATGCTCCTGCTGCGAGACGGCACGGTTGTCGAAGTACAGGAAAATGGTCTGATGCTGGCCGCATTCGATTTCGCCACTTACTCCAACGCCACGCATCGGATTGAGGAAGGTGACCGGCTGCTTCTCTATACAGATGGATTGGTCGAGGCTGCCAATGCATCTGGGGAGTTTTTTGGTAGCGAAGCTTTGAGCGAAGCGCTCAGGAAAACTGGTGGATACTCTCCCGCCGAAGCAGCCGAGCTGATTCTCTCATCAGTGCAGAAATGGTCCGCCACTCAGGACGACGATCTC
This sequence comes from Terriglobales bacterium, assembly GCA_035538255.1. GTDB lineage: Bacteria > Acidobacteriota > Terriglobia > Terriglobales > Acidobacteriaceae > Gp1-AA112. The sequence goes on along the minus strand of DATLKS010000807.1, from coordinate 3,753 downwards.
ACCTTGATTATCTGCGATTTCGCAAATCCGACGCACGCAGCACCGTAAGCGAAACCAGCTGCGCTTTCATCGGTGGATGGATAGTCGTACAGCAAAATCAACGCAAGCTCGCCAGTTCGCTCCTGGCTTGGCCGAATATCCGAAGACTTTGATCGGCGGTTTTCCATGTATGACAAAACTCGGCATATGCCTTCCGACTGGCTTCCGCGTTGCCAGTGAGAGCGTAGGCCCGGGCGAGTTCCAGGAGGGCGAGCGTGTATACGGGAGAAGTGGATTCAACTCCTCGGTGATCGAGAATTCTTTGGAACTCGCCGGCAGCCTGCATTGGTTGCCGCTGGCGAAGATAGGCCAGGCCACGGATGTATGTTGGATAAAATCCCGAGCGCAGGCCAAGTTCGTAAGGCCGTACGTCCTGCAGTATGTCAATCGCGGTGCCGGGATTCTTGCCATTTAGGGAAATAGCGGCTTTAACACAAGGAATCAAGGCATGTTGCAGCCAGCTGTCGTTCTGAAAGCGCGCGCCCAGTTCAGTCGCCAGGCGGCGCGCGCCAGACGCGTCTCCGGCAAGCGCCAGGGCAAGCGCCCCACCCGATAAACTATCCTGTCCGCGCGTGATCGTGAGCGCCTCTGTCACCCAGGCTCGCGCCTGAATCGAGTTGCCGAGGACTGCCTCTGTCAAAGCTTGTCGCGCCGCCATCCACGAGGCGGGGCCGCTCAGGCCTCCGCGTCTGGCTCCCTCAACCGCCCGACGACTCAAGTCGCGGGAAAGAGCTACGTGACCTTCCGAAGCGGCGGCAGCAGCTTCTTCGACAAACATCCGATATCCATCGGCTTTGTCTCTCGCCCATGCAGCCTCTCGTTCCATTCCGGCCTTGTCGTTCTGGAAGAAGGCAATTGAGTAGAGTCCCCGATGAATCGAGGATGAATCAAGCTTTGCAGCAAGAGCTGCCTGATACGTTTGTTTCGCATCCTCGAACTGGTTGAGCCGTAAGTATGCGCTGGCCAGATTGTTGTAAGGGAGAGAGTTCTTCGGATTCAGCCGGACTGCCTCGCGCCCTTCGGCTGCAGCTTTCTCGATATTTCCGATTTCCAGGTTCATAACCGCGAGATTGTTGTGCGGACTCCAATCTCGGGGATAGGTCTGCGCCCAGACCTCATACGTGGCGATTGCTTTATCGACTTCTCCCGTGACGTCCTGGTAGTAGTGAGCGGTGATATAGAGCCGCTCCGGTTCGCTTACTCGATCGCGCAGAGCAAATGCTTTGCGCTGAAATTGCGCGGAACGATCTACCTCTCCCAAATTGCGGTAAATGGTTCCGAGAGTGCCATACGCAAGGGCAAAATTTGAATCAAGATCAACTGCGCTTTGGTAGAACGGGATAGCGCCTAATTGATCGCCCTGCGCTCGCTTTGACTCCCCGATACTGAAGGCCTTCAATGCGGCCAGCGACCGAGAAGTAGCCTGCTCGATGGGAGCATCGAACCTTTGAATCGAACCAGCAGGCTCTCCCAAGCTTTCACGCACAGTGGAAACCAGTTTTCCCAGCGCGGGGACCACGGCTTCGTCATTGCTAGCCTCAATTTGTGCCCCCGCCAGAGAAGTTCCGTTCTGGCAATTCAATGCGTCCAAACTGATGATGTATCGGCTGCCTGAAGAAGCAATTGAGCTGACTAGCGTCGCCTTTGCTTCGTCCTTTTGACAAACTCGCTGCGCCAACGAACGCGTTAACCGATCCGACGGAGAGCGACCTAGTAGTCTCAAGCTCTCCCGTACTCGCTCTTGCGACACCAGGTTCAGATATGGAGACTCATGCAGCTTGATTGCTAGAGCCTGGTTGAGAGTGTCGTCGAAGACAGCCTTGCCCGTAAGGTTCTCAACGTCCGCGACCACTATCGAGTCGACGCTCGTAAAGGCCTGGGCGCGCGGAAAACGAACAAGCAGAGATGCAGTCGAGACCGCTGCGATTACCGTTGCAGCCAGGGCGAGACTCCAAGCGTCATGTCTCCGAGATGGAACTACGATGGCTGCCCAGCTTGCAGCGAAACCGGATCGCAACCATCTCCAAAAGGTTGAATGGGCGGCCGCACGAGTCAACAGCCTTCCCGAATCGGATTCTTGTTTAAGTTCAATCAGAGCGAGTCTGACGTCTCCCATGTGCTGCAACCTGCAACCAGGATCCTTGCGCAAGCAGCGCGAGACCAACCTTTCCAATTCGGGCGGTGTCTCGGGGGCGAGCTCAGTCAGCAGCTTAGGCTCTTGAACGAGGATCGCCGTAAGCACAGCCATTTTGGTATTGCCCTGAAATGCCCGTTGGCCAGTAATCATCTCGTAGAGAACTAGTCCAAATGAGAAGATATCGGACCGTCCGTCCAGTTTTTTGCCTTCGGCCTGTTCCGGAGACATGTAGGCCAATGTGCCGAGAACAACTCCTTTTTCTGTGTGCGCTGTACCCGAAACTGCACCCGAGGCTTCGCTTGTCTTTGCTTGCAGCTTAGCCAGACCGAAGTCGAGCACCTTGGCCTGACCGTGTTCCGTCACCATAATGTTGCTGGGCTTCAGGTCGCGATGAATGATCCCTGCGCCGTGCGCTGTGGCCAAAGCATCCGCGATTTGGCAGGCATAATTGAGCACTTCAGCCATTTTGAGTTTCTTGCATGCAATGAGCTGGTCCAATGGAGTGCCGGCGACCAACTCCATCACGATGAAGTCAATTCCATCTTCGCTCGCTACATCATGAACGGTAACGATGTTGGGATGATTCAGTGCGGATGCAGCGCGTGCTTCCTGAATGAAACGACGCTTGCTGCTGGAGTCGGCGACGCTCTCGGGCGACAGGACCTTGATGGCCACAAGGCGATCAAGATGCAGATCGCGTGCTTTGTAAACCACCGCCATGCCGCCCGCACTGATCTTCTCCAGAATGTAGTAATGAGAGAGCCTTCTCCCGGCCAAGGACAATTCGTCTGCAAAATGAATCTCGTCAGCCCCTGCAGCAGCAGTGAAAACTGGAGCATCGAAAGAGGCCGCGCCGGCAGCTTCATGTGCATTGAGGAGTTCTTCGATTCGCAACCGGATGCTCGAATCGTTTCGACAAGCTTCATCAAGATAAGCGGAACGTCCATCAACCGGCAGTTCGATGGCATTGGCGAGGATCTCCCTTATGCGCCGCCATTCTTCTGCAGTGCTGTTGCGCGTAGGCCTGGCTGCCTCTTGAGCCACTGCGTGTTCCGCCGCTCTCGCGAGCTTCTCCTTTGGTTTGATGGTCCAGTCTCGCGACTTTCAGAGCACTCTTACGTGAGTGCACGTCTGACAATGTCCATGTGGGCACAGAAGATACTTTTGATTCGTACTGCTAGTCAATGGGTTTTCAAAAGCTTTGACGACCGATCCGCGTTTGAATTGGAAACTACTGAATGGCTTCGAGAAATAAAGAAGGAATATCCGGTTTCCACTGCAAATGCTCGCCAAGGCACAGGATAATGGCCTCTCAAGTCCAAAGCTTGATGCTTGGTGCCATTACTGTTTGTCTTTCCAATCCAGTAACGCGGGCATCTGACCTCAGTGCGCGAGGCGATCTCCCGGATTGGCAAGCCGGCGCTGTAAGGATAGATCCATATCCTATGGACTGAGTTATGCTTGGCGAAGGCGCTCCAGCTCGGCGATCATTCATCGATACGGCTCGTCCGTGTGCCCGACAGCTTCGCCCAATCCGAGCGCTCTGGAGCATCCCTATTGGGGAGTTTGGACAACTC
>DATLKS010000806.1:0-1775 GCA_035538255.1 Terriglobales bacterium | reverse complement strand
ATACCGTCCACTCGATAGCTGTTCTGCGGCGGCCTGCCGCCTGCGATGGTGAATTGCGTTCCAAAGCCGCGGTTGCCACGGCTCGAAACAGAGTTCGCGTCCGGCTGGCTGCGAATCAGCCCAACGCCCGGTTGCAGGATGGCGAGCTGGGTATAGTCTCGTCCGTTCAACGGCAGTTCACGAGTCGTCGTGCCATCAACCAATCCGCTTAGCGCCGCACTCGAGGACTCGAGGACATCTGTCTGCGATTGCACTTCGACCGACGTCACCACCGAACCGACTGCGAGCGCAACGTTGATTACTGGGCGATCGCCGATGGTGAGAGTGATCCCTTCGCGCACCTCGCTGCTGAAGCCCGGCGCCGACACCTCCATCCGATACGGACCCGGAACAAGGTTCGGAGCGACGTACAATCCATCGGCATTGGTCTTTGTCGTTCGCGCGTTCCCTTGGGTCGTATTCAGGAGAGTAACCGTGGCACCTGCGACCGCCTTCCCGGAAGGATCGGTCACGACGCCGCTCACCGTCGCGCCCACAACCTGGGCCGCCAGCCGAGCCGCAGTCCCCAGCGACAAACTGATTACGGCGGCCAATAGAGCCTTCCCCAGCCGAACATGCGCAGTGGCCATCTGGTACCTCGCTCGTCAGGTGATTTCTGAGAGGGGATCTCAACGTCGATCAGAAGCAGTCTAGATATTCTTGCAATGAAATGAAAATTAACATCCATTTAGCTTGCGGGTACGGCGCTCTGTTTCAAGTCCAACGGCTTCCATCTTGGGCGTTTCACTTGTGGGAATCGCCGGCTATAAGCCAGTCTCTTGTCTGGTGAGTGGAGTGCGAAGCTGCTCGATGCTCCGGCAAATTTGCTCCGGTAGGCAAGCTGCTCGAGCGTCTGAGCGACGCTAAATCTTGCGATGCGGGGTATGACGGAAGACGAGCTAAATTCCAAAGCCCCACTTTAGGTCATGCTGGCGATTTCGGGGGAAAGCGGAATTGAGAACAACTGCTTTGGAATAGAGCAGGTTACCCCGCGCACTCGAAGGCTGCGTCAACGCCCAGATATCGCCTCAAGTAGGTGGCGGCCTGACTCGCCAGGACTATAACCAAGTTCGAAAGGGCCAGGTTCTCTCCGAAATCGATCCCCGCCCGTTTCAGGCGGCGCTTGATCAAGCGCAATGGGCAGCTCGCTCAAGCTGAGGCCCATCCACCGAATCAACGCAATGGGCCCGCGGTAGCCGTCTTCGCGATCGGTTCGGCAATTTTTTACCTTTCTCACGCCGAGCGGCTACCACGCGAAGACACCGGGGACGCCGTGAGAATCTATCCCGAGTTAATCCCCATGCCCGGAGCTCAGACTGTTGCCCAAGCCGCCGCCCATCTTGTTCCATTTTCGAGCGAGCTCCGGATTGGAGAGAGCTTTGATGAAGACGCCTCCGACCACGCTGCGCGCAACAAAGTTGATGTGCTTTCCGGTCTTGGTATCGTACCAGTCTGACAGCGGCACGCGATCCGGCGTTTCGTTGGTCCATTTGTAAATGGAATCGATAATTGCGTTGAACTTGTTGGGGTCAGAGGCAAGCGTAGCAGTCCATACCGACCAGTCGAGCTTGGTGTAATCGGCGCGGACGTCGAGAGGCAGGCCGAACTGATTCATCTTGGTCATGTAATAGGCCAACTCGGTGTCGCGAACGCTTTGCGGGAACAGGCCGTAAGCGAGAATCTGATCCCAAACCAGGTTGTACTTCTGGCTCCATGTGCCGGGGCTGTTGAAGGCG
>DATLKS010000805.1:0-1912 GCA_035538255.1 Terriglobales bacterium | reverse complement strand
CATCTACCGTTGATAAAAACTTGCCAAGGATTCGATAGGTCGGTCAAATAAGCTCCGCTCATTAATTTCCCAAAGTCGGTGTGACATTACGAAAGAAACTGATCGCGCGAGAAAGCCAGCGTAACTTTCGCTTCTTACTCATGACGCCTGCAGAGGCCGCACGAACTCAGCTACTCGCCCCGCAGTGCGACCATCGGATCAACTCGCGTGGCGCGGCGGGCGGGGATGTGGCACGCGACCAGAGCGACAACGGCCAGAAGCAGCCCGACAGAGGCAAACGTAATAGCATCGGTCTCACTGACGCCAAAGAGTTGCGCCTTAAGCAAGCGCGTGAATGCCAGACCGAGCGCGCTGCCCACGACGAGGCCCGCCAGTGTGAGCCGGAATCCCTGGCCAAGAACGAGACGGTAGATGCCCCCCTTCTCCGCGCCGAGCGCCATGCGGATGCCGATTTCCCGCGCGCGTTGCCGAGTGGTGTAAGCCACGACGCCATAGATGCCGACGGCGGCGAGCAGCATGGCAAGAAGACCGAACGCGCCGGCAAACGTAACCACGACGCGTTGAAAAAGTGAGCCGAGCTGCATGGTGACGGAAAGCGGATTCACATTGAACAGCGGCAACTCCGGATTGAGCTGATGGAGGGTGTCTTCCACGGAAGAAGCGATGGCAAGCGGATCGCCAGTTGTGCGGAGGTGAATGGTGGTCTCCTTTGCCGAGCGAAATACCTGGTAGATCGGCAAATAGATGACAGGCTCGGTCGGCGAGGTGAGTAAGCGGTATTTGGCGTTGCGTGCCACCCCAACAATGGTGAAGCGAGCACCGCTGTCCGTCACCTGCTTGCCGATAGCGTTTTCACCCGGCCAATAGCGATCGACAAAGGCTTGGTTGACGACGGCAACGAGTTGCGAATCTGGCATATCCGCTTCGGTGAATTCACGGCCTGAAATCACCGAGGTGCGGAGAGTGCGAAAGTAATTCGGCCCGACGATCGCCCGGGTGATCTCCATCCACTCGTGCGGTTGCGGCACGTAGCCTTCGATCTGTAGATAGTCGGAGTGGATGCTGAAGCTCAGTGGTGAAAAATCAGCCAAGGTCACGGATTCGACCCCGGGAAGCGCCGAGAGCCTGTCGAGCACCTGCCGGTTGAACGCCACACCCGTCGCGCGCGTGTAACCAGCTGGCGAGAGCTCATAAGAGGCAAGCAGCAGATGACTTGCTTCGAATCCCGGATCCGATTGCTGTGCTTTCTGAAGGCTGCGGGTAAAGAGTCCCGCGCAGACCAAGAGAACGAGCGAGAGTGAAATCTGCGCTACCACCAGGCCACTCAAGAGACGAGACTTGTGCAAAGTAAGCGAGACGCTGGTCGCTTCCTCCTTGAGAACAGATTGCACCGGCAGGCTCGCAGACCGCAGGGCCGGAAGAATACCAAAGATGATCGCAGCAAGGATGGAAACCGCAATCGTCACGAAAAGCACGCGTTGATCGATGTGCGCGTCGTTTGTCAGCGGAAGAGAGCTGGGCGGAAAGAAAGCTACGAGGCTGCGAGAAGTCCACACCGTAATCACTATGGCGGCAGTACCGCCGAGCAGACCAAGCAGCAGGCTCTCGATCAAAAACTGGCGGATGATCTGTTTGCGTGAAGCGCCCATTCCCAGCCGGATGGCAATCTCGCGGCGGCGTCCGACCGAACGCACCAACAGGAGACTGGCAACGTTGGCGCAGGCCAGCAGGAGTAGGACCCCGGCGAGCCCCAGCAACATCGGAAGAATCTTGTAAAGATAGCCGTTAATACCAAAGGGAGAGCGCCAAAGGGGGTCGAGAGAAATCTCGTTCGAACGATCCCGGTGATCCTCCGGGAACCGCTCGACGATTCCCTGCATCAGCAGGTTGAGCTCTGCCTCTGCCTGATTCT
>DATLKS010000804.1:0-2958 GCA_035538255.1 Terriglobales bacterium | reverse complement strand
CATGTACTTTGTGACCGATGACGTTTCGATTGGGGAGGAAGCGGCGTACGAACTCCTGATTGACGATCATCACCTTCGCCGACTTCGCAGCATCGTGCCAGTCGAAGTCACGCCCTTCGACGAACGCAATCTTCATTGACTTGAAGAAACCCGGCGAGACCAGGTCGCGGTAGATCTTCATGTTCTCGCTCGGTCTGGGCAGGTAGCCTTCGATCTCGAGTGCCTCCCAGTTGCCGCCGCTGAAGCCGAGCGGCGGCGAGTCGTCATAGCTGACCGCTGTCACTCCCGGTTGCTGTTCCAGGCGCTCGCGCAGACGTTGGCAGAAGGCGTCAGTCTGGACCGCGTTGTAATTTGCCGTGGAAAAATCGAAGCGCGCCAGTGCTACTCCGCCCGGCGAAAAGCCAGGATCCATGGCGCGGGCGGTCTGAAAGCTTTTCAGGAAGAGTCCGGCGCCAACCAAAGCAATCACCGCGAGTGCCACTTCGGAACTCACCAGCAGTGCGCGCAGGCGCTGCGAATGGATTGCCGATGCTCCGCTGCGTCCACCACCCTGTTTAAGTCCGTCGCTCACGTTGGCGCGAGTGGCATGCAGAGCCGGAAGCAGTCCGGAAAGAATGACAACAACAGACGCCAGAGTCATAGTATAGGCAAGCACCTGGCCATCGAGCGGCGGCTGCAACATCGTGGGACGGGCAACTGCGGGGAGCAACCATTGAATCGCGCCTCCAAGCGCGCGGGTGAGCACTAATCCGCAGACTGCGCCGGCCGCGGCCATGAGCAGCGTCTCAGCCAGAATTTGCGCGGCGAGGCGCGCACGCGCTGCGCCCAATGCGAGCCGAATGCTGAATTCCTTTTGCCGTCTCGTGGCTCGGGCCAGCAGCAGGTTGGCAAGGTTGGCACAGACGATCAACAGCACCAGACAGCTCACGCCCATAAGAGTAGCGATCGGCGCCAGCAAGATTGACTGCGTTCCAAAATGGGATTGCCACACCGGCAACACGGTGGCGCCTACTCCCTGATTGCTGTCGGCATCGAGCACGGCCATGCGATTGGCCAGCGTCTGTACTTCGTCGCGAGCCTGCGCGATCGCCACTCCGGGCGCGAGTCGCGCTAACAATCGGAAGTTGCGCGTGTTGCGGTCGCCCAGCATCCAGGTGCCGGTGTGGGTCAGCTTGCCGTACATGGTGAGCGGCATCCAAATCTCGTAATCAAGCCCGGAGCTTGTGCCGTGAAAACCTGCGGGAGTGACTCCAATGATGGTCAACACCGTGTCGTTGACGCGCAAGGTCGATCCGATCGCGGAAGGATCGGAATGGAAATTGTTTTTCCAATAGGTATGACTGACGATGACGACCGGATGCGCATTCTGTGTGTCGTCGCGTTCTGGGCCCACGAAGAAGCGTCCGGCTTCGGGCTTGAGACCCAGCATGTCAAAGAAGTTTCCGGACACCATCTCTCCCCAGACGCGAGAGGTGTTCGGGCCCTCGCCGACCGCGAAGACGGTCGGGATGCGCGCCGACACCAGCTTGACCAGCCGCAGGTGGTCGCGAAAGTCAGTGAAATCGAGATAAGAGGTTGTGAGCGGCTCGCGGTCGGCCGCCATGTTCTCGATGGCCACGATGCGCTCAGGCTGCATTGCTCCGGGCAGCGGATTCAGCACCATGGACCGCATCCAACTGAAGACCGTGGTATTGGCTCCGATGCCGATCCCGATGGTCAACACCGCTACCGACGTGAAGCCTGGATTCCGGACCAACGCGCGCACTCCGTATCGCAGATCTCGCAGTACCTTGATCATGTCAAACTAAACAATGGCAACCCAGGTGCCATTCTCAAGTGATTGAAAAGACGCATCCTGCGGTACTGCTGCCTCGGATCGTAGTGTGCGCTTCTGGGATGAGCTGTTCGGGATACCGAATGTCCGTGCTACTTCATCCATGCCCGCAACGCAGTCAAAAACTCCGGACGACGAACGACGCCCCGCTCATGGGCGTGAGTGGCGCCCTCGACTACGTAAATCTTCAACGAAGGCATGACTTTCTTGAGATCGTTCACGGAGGTGAGACTACGATCTGCACTGCCGACGATCGCCAACGTCGGCACAGGCACCGAGGCTAAATCGGCGTCGGTGACGGCTAAGCCGGAACCCGAGCGCAGGATGGCGGCCATCGCCGACGGATCGTTGCCCTCCATCGCCTCCTGCGAAACCTTGCGAATCGCCTCTTCCGTAGGTGCACCCTGGTCCGTTGGCCAGTTGCGCATGATGATTGTCCGAAATGGGATGCCGGTTTCAAACTCAGTTGCGGCGGCCTCTGCGGCGCGCTGGTTCTCGGCTGTCCAGTTCCGCCGGCCACCACTGCCGACGAGGGTGGCGGTCAGAAAGCGATCAGGACTCGTCGTCAGAAGTTTGGCCACAACCTGTCCGCCCAACGAGTGCCCCACAATGTTCGCACGCGCGATCTTCAAATGATCCAGCAGACGGACCGCATCCTGTGACATCTCGGCGCCATAGGCCTTTGTCTCATGAGGCTTGTCGCTCTTGCCATGTCCACGCAGATCAAAGGCAATCACGCGGTGATCTTTGGCGAGGCTCTCAAGCACCCCAGTCTCGACCCACCCGCGCTCAATGTCGCCGCTGAATCCATGAATAAGAACGATGGGCGATCCAGATCCCCGATCGATATACCGGATGCGCACTCCGTTGGAATCAAAGAACTGGTCCTGCGCGCACAACACCATAGGGACTAGAAAGAAAAGGACTGCGAGAGCCTGTATGAGTCTGGTCATAGCTCGGGCTTTCCTTGGATGTTGCATTCTATGCCCTAGTACTACTGTGTTATAAACTAGATTCCCTTCCGCTTAAAGATCGACCGGTCTGGCATCCTTTAATGTTAGTTTGCGGTCATGAGCGCCAACTCTGTTGCGCCAGGCGCCCAACAAAAACGCTTCGCGGCCTAT
>DATLKS010000803.1:0-10147 GCA_035538255.1 Terriglobales bacterium | reverse complement strand
GAGCGCGATCACGCGGCGTGTGGGGGCTGGACGGAGCGCGATCGCCGGGAGTGGGTGCCTCGCCGGGCGGGCTCGACGGCGGGACGCTGAAGCTGCGCAGCGAATGTTTGCGTCAGAACTCGCCGTGCGCGTGGACTACGTTGAGATCGTGAATCCCGAAAGCTTGGAACCGGTTACCGATGCCCAGAATGGGACATTAGTCGCGGTGGCAGCCTTTGTCGGAACTACGCGGTTGATCGATAACCTATTGCTAAACAACTAATCAGATGCCCCGCGATGTGTGTTCAAGACGAGAGCTTTCAGAACGTGTCTCCGTTGATTGCCCGTCGACTTCTGGCCAGGGAAGCTGGAAAGCATACAATTCGCTAGCGCCGAAGGCGTGTTATTTTTGTAGCCGATCGGCGTAAGCCATGGGACGGAATGGGAAACGCTCTAAGCCCGCAGAGCGGCACGCATTCCGAACTGATCTGATTATGAACCCGCACGGCGTTTGCTGATGGTAGCTCACACGGTCGAGGAGCATGGTGATGAAGATACGATCCGCATCATCTCGGCGTGAAAGGTTACGCCGGGAACGGAATATCCATACCAAGGGCAGATAACAGAAAAGACAAGATCGCATTCTCCGCAGCGTTCACGTCTCCGCGACCGCATGCTCACCGATATGCGCAAGGTCCGAGTCTGAGCTTCACAAAAAAAAAAGACGGCCCGCTTTGCTCGTTTAGCGCTGCTGTGTCAAACAGTCCGGCTATCAATCTCCTGCTTGTTGCTACCCTAGTAGCTGATGCCGCGCAGCGACTTAACCGGGTTCATTCTCGCTGGAGGCCGCAGCCGCAGGATGGGAGAAGACAAAGCCCAACTCTCATGGCAGGGCGGCACATTCCTTACGCACGCAATTGCAGTCATGCGGCAGGTATCCTCGCAAGTATGCGTCGTGGGCGGGACTGAAACCGGCCGACTCGGTGCTTTACAGGATAATCATCCCGGTCGTGGACCGCTTGGCGGGATTCAAACTGCATTGCATCACACGCAGACCGACTGGAACCTGATGCTGGCTGTGGATATGCCGCTTGTGTCTTCGGGTCTGTTGGAGTTCATTGCTTCGCGGTGTGATACGCAATCGCTCGTCGTAGTGCCGCGAGTTCGAAGTCAAAATCGGGCTCAGTTGAATGGTGCGTCTCCCGCCGATGGAGCTTCTCAATCTCATGAGCTCCTTCTGCAACCACTTTGTGCCGCGTATCATCGCAGGCTCCTGCCGTACATCGACCGTGCACTGTCGAAAGATGAACTTTCCATTCACCGCTTGTTAGAAAGATTGAGAGCGGGCATGATGAAAGAAGATTCCCGAGCCGTGCGTCTAATCGATGAGCAGGAGCTGGCGGCAGCCGGCTTCTGCGCGGAGATGCTGCTGAACGTCAACACTCCCGAAGACCTGGAGCGTGCGCGGGCTCTGGCCAGGACTCTAGATGTCTAGCGACGGACACCAACTCGGCTCTCTTAACGGAGGTGCTGCCCACGAGGCGCAACCCTATATCGAGTTCAAGGATGTCTACAAGGCCTTTGGTTCGAACGTAGTCCTGAAAGATGTGAATTTCGATGTGCCGCCTGGCCAGACTATGTGCATCCTGGGACGCAGTGGCGTCGGGAAGTCGGTGTCGCTACAGCTCATCATGGGCTTTCTCAAAGCCGACCGCGGCGAAGTAATCGTAGCCGGCGAGGACATCACCCTCATGGATGAGCCCGGCCTCGAGCGCATCCGCAAGAAGGTGACAATGGTGTTCCAGAATGGTGCGCTGTTCGATTCGCTCAGCGTGGGTGAGAACGTGGCGTTTCCTCTGCGCGAGCGGCGGGACCTGAACGAAGAGCAGATATTTCAGGTGGTCGACGGGCTGCTTGAAATGGTGGGCGTGAAGCCCATGCGCGATCTGCTGCCTTCGGACCTTTCAACCGGAATGAAGCGATCAGTGGCGATCGCCCGCGCGTTGGCCGCTCAGCCTGAGTGCATCCTTTACGACGAACCCACCACGATGGTTGATCCGCTTATGGCGCAATTGCTCGGCGACCTCATTAAGAAGCTGAAGTTCCAGCTCAAGCTCACCAGTATCGTCGTGACCCACGACATGCGTCTGGCGCAGAAACTTGCCGATCGCGTCCTGTTTCTGCACGAAGGTACCGCGCTCTATTTCGGCGACATGAAGGGCATGATCGAAAGCGACAATCCCATTCTGCGCCAGTTCCTGGAACTCGATAGCCTGGATTTGCCTGCGTAAGCAAACCTCAAGGCGAAAGCTGCGTCAGATCCCGGCTTAAATTCTGCTAGTTGTATTTTTTGTCTGCTTCCGGCAATTTGCGGTGGCTCAGTACAAATCATCTCCACAATTTCGCCGGCGGGCCGAACACAATGAACTCGCAGGAACTGGTGAAGTGGAAGTATCAGGCAGAAAATCTTAGCGCATCTGCTGACCGCAGAATTCCGAGCCATGCAGTTCCACTCACGCCGGTGCAGCGGACGGCGGCGTGGCTGCTTCGAAGATATTCCTGGACCATTCTGGGATGCATAACCGCCTCGGTTGTGGCGTGCCTCATCTATTGGGCGCAACAGCCGCGCACTTATCGAGCCACGGCGAATCTCGCCATCTACCGCGACAGCGACGCTGGCGTCTCACTCGGAAAAAATCTCGGGATTGGATCCGGTGACCTCGACGACTATTCCGTAAGTCTGGATACGCAACTCCACATTCTTCAAAGCCGGACGCTGGCTCTCGCCGTGGTTCGCAAGCTGGGAGTGGACCGCGATGCCGTGTTCATGCGCGAAGCGAAGCCCGAGCTGGTAAATCGTCCTCGCGATCGAAGTAACGTCTCAAATCTCACTCCACTAGAAGATGCGGCGATAGACGTGCTGCTCGCCGGACTCTCGGTAAATCCTCTCAAGCAAACGCGGATCGTGGAGGTGAGTTTCACAGGGCCGAATCCGGAGCCGGATGCGAAGATCGTGAATGCGATGGTGGATGGCTTCATCGATGACAGCATTCGTTCCCGCTACGAAGCGTCAACTCTGTCGGCTGCGCTCTTGTCCGGGCAACTAAGCGATCGTCGGACCAAAGTGGAGGACTCCCAGCAGAATCAGATCGCATACGAACGCGACCACAACATCCTATGGCTATTATCCGGAACTCGCCAAGGCATACTATCGCGAGAAGACATAGGAATATTGGAGAGCGCCCGGGGACTAAGCTACGCGGTCACGGCCTGCAGTGATAGCCGTGGGTTGTTCTTGTTCTCGTGGTGCGACGTCGCGATAAACGCTTTCCGCTTTCTCGTCTGCATCACCCGAGACACGACAGAGCGAGAAGACGACTAGCAATAGCATCGCCCAGACGGCAACGCCCACAATCCACCACATAGCAGGTGAGATGCCAGCGAAACCTTAAGGTTGCAAAGTGGCGCAGCCAATCAGTCAACGATAGCGGTCGATGAGGATTCCAATGTCCGTAGGTGCCCTAAATCCAAATCTCGCAAAATCCTTTTTTGAGAAGGAATCCAAATTGTGGGTCCGGCTTTATGAGAGCCGCAGCTACCGAGAGCGCCGAGAACTTGTGCGAAGCATGGTCCAGGAGGAAGTCCGGAAATCAGGAGGTAGATGCCTTCAAGTCCTGGACTTTGGCTGCGGAGCAGGCGGGCTAACGAAAGACCTGGTCGAACGCGGACTGAGAGTGACTGGGGTAGATAACTCCAAAGGCATGATGGCTGCGGCCCAAGTTCACTTACATGATTTGCAGGGTGCGACTCTGGAACTGCTGAAAAATGATTCCGGCGAAGGAGCTTACCAGAGAGAGCCAAATACAACATCATCTTGTGCATTTCGGTGCTTGAATTTATTCCCAATACGGAACGCTTGTTGGTGCTTCTTTCTTCATGCCTTGCGCCTGGCGGATTGTTATTGCTGTCCGTTCCGAAGCGGAAAAGCCTGCCTCGCAAGCTCGAAAGTTTTCTGTACAGACACCCGGGACTCATTCGTTACTCGCAGCGGCTCAAGCTCTCACGCAGCTGGATTGTTACCTGCAGTTCCAGAAGCATCAACTTAGCTTGCATGAACTCGAAGATATCCTCGAAGGAGAAGGATTGCGATTGGAGCAGCATCGATTTTATATCGCTCCCCGAATCATCCGCCGCATCGAAGATCGAGAGGATCTCGGAATGATGCTCTTTGCCGCCTTCCGACACCTAAACGTTGCAGAAGGTTCCAGGGTTTAGAGGCGCGGCCGCCGACAAACCAAACGGCACATTTTCGGGACGGGAACGACGCTCAGACCTATTGCCGAATCCTGGGATTTACAACCGCATACAGCACGTCGGTCAGCAGATTCACCGCGATGTAAGTCAGACCGATTGCCAGGATGCAGCCTTGCACGAGGAAGTAATCGCGATTGCTGATGGCAGTAATCGTTAACCTTCCGATTCCCGGCCAGGAAAAGATCGTCTCGGTCACGATTGCGCCGGCGAGCAGGGAGCCGAACTGCAATCCCACAACGGTCAGCACCGGGATCATTGCGTTGCGCAATGCGTGCTTATACACGACCGTGCGTTCGCTCAAGCCCTTTGCGCGCGCAGTGCGAATGTAGTCCTGACCGAGTTCCTCCAGCATGGCCGTGCGGACCATTCGGGTGAGGATGGCAGCCAGAGCTCCGCCCAGCGTAAGCGCGGGAAGCACTAGATGCTCCCATGTTCCTGCGCCCGATACGGGAAGCAGTCCAAGTCTTATGGCGAAAAACAGAATCAAGATGGGACCAAGGGCAAAATTGGGAAACGACAGTCCAAACAAGCTGACGACGCTCAGCAGCCGGTCATCCCAGCGATCGCGACGCCGCGCCGAACGGACACCGGCGGGAATCGAGAGCAACAGCGCCACAATAAGTCCTGCAATCGTGAGCCGCAGGGTATAGGGATATCGTTCCCAAATCACGCGTCCGACGTCCTGATTCAGGCGAATCGATTGTCCCAAGCGTCCGTGCAGTACTCCGTTCCAATAATGGAAGTACTGTCGGGGAATCGATTGATCGAGTCCATAAGCATGTCGCGCCGCCTGAATGTCGGCGCTGGCAGCGCCCTCTCCCAGCATGGCCTGGATGGGGTCTCCGGGTATGAGATGAATAAGAAGAAATACTACGGACACAACCAGCCACAACACCGGCAGGGTGTATAGGAGGCGCGAACCGAGGAGCCGCATCACGACGATCGTCTCCGCTCATGCGATAGCGGGCGCGACGGGTCGAAGTGCATGAAATAGATCTTAGGGTTCATGGAACAATGATGGCTGTTCTTCGCGTTTCGCTGCGGTCGCCGGAGCTAGAGCTTCAACCTTCACCTGCAGCACGCGACGTTCCTGCATCTGCAAAACGGTGTAGCGGCGCCCGTCGAATTCAACTCCATCTCCCACTTGGGGAAGCCTTCCCAGCTTCCACATGACGAAGCCGCCCAGCGTCTCGAAACCTTCATCTCGAGGCAGGCGGATCTGCAGATGCGACTCCAGATCGCGGACATTGGCCCCGCCGTCGAGAATCAAGGCTCCGGTCTCGAGCAGACGCGGCTGAACGGCAACGTCGAACTCGTCTTCAATCTCACCCACGATCTGTTCCAGAGCGTCTTCAACAGTTACTAGTCCCACTGTGGAACCATATTCATCGACAACGATGGCCAGATGCCGCTTGCGTTGGCGAAACTCATCGAGCAAGTCAAGCACCGGTTTCGTCTCCGGCACTACCAGGACATCGCGCATAACGTGACGGACCCGCAGCGTCATGTCGGAAGTCAGGGTGCGCGTCCGCGCAGTTAATCGCAGATGCATAAAACGGGCTAGATCCTTGGAATAAAGCACACCAACGATGTGTTCTTTGCCCAATTTGGGATCGTATACTGGAATGCGCGAGTGCTGATCCTCCACCACTCGCGCCATGGCATCTTCTAAACTCATGTCGGCGGGAAGAGAGAAGATGTTTTGCCTGGGCACAAGAATTTCGCGTACCGTCATATTCTCGAGATCAAGCGCACGATGCATGATCTCTTCCTGCAGGGGAGGCAGCAATCCCAAACGCCGGCTCGAGGTAAGAATCAGCTTCAGTTCTTCCGGTGAATGCATTCCGCCTTCGCGCATTAGCCGCGACCCGAAGAGTTTCAGAACGGCATTTGCCGAGTTCGTCATCAGATGCAGCAGCGGCCGCGAGAGCGTAATGAACACGTCCATGGGGCCGGCTACCGACAGGGCCACGCGTTCAACGCGTTGCAGCGCCAGTGATTTTGGCACCAACTCTCCGAGAATCAAGTGGAAGTAGGTAATGAGAACGAAGGCAACCACGACGGCCGCAGTGTGGGCATATACGACGGCATGTGGAAGTCCGGCGATGGGACGAAGAAGCAGTTGAGCGATTGCTGGTTCTCCAATCCAGCCCAAGGCCAGGCTGGCAAGCGTTACACCGAACTGTACGGCGGGCAGGAAATCGTCGAGATGCTGCTGCAGACGTTGTACGGTGCGCGCTCCGGTGCGCCGCGCGTCTATGAGTTGCTGGATCCGGGTATCACGAACACTGACAATCGCAAATTCGGCTGCCACAAAGAAAGCATTCAGCGCCACTAGCAACACGACAACCAGAATGCGAAGCAGCACCAGGGTCGCCATCGGTGCTTAGTCTAGCATCGCGCCGGCGCGTTATGGCGCGTCCCGGTCTGGTACGGGGCAAAGGCCTGACTGGGTCTTGGCGTCTTTAACCGCTGATCCGATTCACAGCCAGGGACTGATTAGGATGAAATTTGTTAGGCTCATGCTTACTTTCAACCGATTTTCAGGTCTAAGGTGCATTGCCTTTTTGTGCCTGCGCAGGCAGTCTGGATAATGGCAAAAACTCAGGAACCTCAGCCTAAGCACTCGCGTATCAGGCCATAGCTACCACGATCGTGGTTCTGCAAGATAGAGCTTCGAAGTTGCGCGCGGGGTGGAGGAAACGTGGCGAACGGCAATCATAACAATCATAAAAAGAGGAAGCGGCGAATTTGGTGGATCGGATCGACCGTCGTCGTTCTGCTCCTGCTCGGCACCGTCGTTACCAAAGCGACCAGCGGCGGTACCAAGATCGATCCCACAAAGATCGCCAGCATCGAGCAAGGTGATCTCGCCAAAAGCGTGGTAGCCACCGGCAAGGTCCAGCCGATTACCAAGGTAGAGGTCAAGTCTAAGGCGAGCGGC
Source organism: Terriglobales bacterium (assembly GCA_035538255.1). Lineage (GTDB taxonomy): Bacteria > Acidobacteriota > Terriglobia > Terriglobales > Acidobacteriaceae > Gp1-AA112. The sequence goes on along the minus strand of DATLKS010000803.1, from coordinate 2,910 downwards.
ATCGTGAAGAAGCTTCTCGTCGATGCCGGTGACCGCGTCAAGGAAGGCCAAGTCCTGGCCGAACTCGACAAGGAAGAGCTTCAGGCGCAGGTTCGTGGAGACGAAGCCCAGCTCAGTGCAGCGGAAGCGAACCTCCGCGCAGCAGAAGCTGATGTCGAGCGCTCGAAGGTTGATGCCGCCGGGGTAGATGTCCCCACTCTGCAGCGGGCCTATGAACGCGCGAAGACGATGGCCGCACAGGGCGTAGTGTCGGCTTCAGCCCTCGATGACGCGCAGCGTAATTATGAAATGGCTGTTAACAAACGCGACCTGGCGCGAGCGCAACTGACGGTGAACGCAGCGAAGGTGAAGCAGGCGCAGGCGCAGGTTACGCAGTACAAAGCCTCTCTGTCCCGCTCTGAGGAACAACTCAACTACGCAACCATTGTGGCGCCAATCAACGGCGTGGTCCTCTCGCGCGACGTCGAAGTGGGGGATGCGGTCAGTTCCATTCTGGTTCTGGGTTCTTCGGCTACTCTGGTGATGACCCTGGGCGACATGAAGCAGGTTTATGTCGACGGCAAAGTCGATGAAAGCGACATAGGCAAGGTCTATCTTGGCCAGCCGGCGCGCATCAAGGTCGAGTCATTTAAGGACAAGAGTTTTAGCGGTAAAGTTACGAAGATCGCTCCTATGGGAGTTGAGAAGGACAACGTAACCACGTTTCAGGTGCGTGTCTCCATCGACAACTCCGGCGGCGAGCTCAAAGCTCTGATGACCGCCAACGCGGAAATCATCCTTGAGGAGCACCACAACGTGCTCATAATTCCCGAGAACGCGATTATCTACGACAAAGATAAAAAGGCTTCAGTCGAGGTGCCGGACGCGAAAGGAAAAGACGGCAAGCGCAAAGTGCTGGTTACCGTCGGCATCTCCAATGGCGCAAAAACCGAGCTGCTGAGCGGCTTGAAGAAAGACGACAAGATCGTTCTGCAGTAGGCGAAACACAGATCTGAACGGTGCGGCAGTCGTAAACTGTTGTCCGCTTACGAAAACCCTTCTCATGAGTCAAAATTTTGAGCAGTTATTGTGAGGCAGGCATGAACAAGAAGCTGCAAATATCCATCGTTGCGTTGCTGTTGGTGGTGAGTTCGGCTGCGTATGCTGCCGTTGAAGGCCACTTTGAGCGCACGCTCAAGGTAAGTGGGCACGTCGAGCTCGAGATTCAGAGTGGCTCGGGCAACATTACAGTTCAGTCGGGCGACTCGAGTTCCGTTGTGGTCACAGGGCACATCAGAGTCAGCGAGAACATGAGTTCATGGTTCGGCGGCAACTCTCTTTCCGCGCAGGAAAAGGTGAACCGCCTCGAACAGAATCCACCCATCGAGCAGAATGGCAACAGCATCCGCATCGGACACATTCAGGACGAGGCGCTCCGCAACAATATTTCCATAAGCTACGAAGTCACCGTTCCCAAAGATACGTCTGTGCAGTCGCATACCGGTTCCGGCGACGAGCGTATTAGCGACCTGAATGGCCCAGTTCGCGCAAATTCCGGTTCGGGAAATGTGAGGATCAGCAATATCGGCTCAGAGGTTCGCGCCCAGGCAGGTTCGGGTGAGCTGGTCATCACCAACGTGCGCGGGCGAGCTTACACTGAGACGGGCAGCGGCAACATCAAGGCAACCGGCATCGCAGGCGGATTTGACGCGCACGCCGGCTCGGGCGACATCACCTTCGAGCAGGCCGGCTCGGGTTCCGTGCGTGCCGAAACCGGCTCCGGCAACATCCATTTGCGAAATGTCTCGGGTGGAGTTGAGGCTGGAGCGGGCAGCGGTGACGTCGAGGTTGACGGCAAAATCGCCTCCGATTGGCGCATACACACCGGCTCGGGTGAGGTTGAAGTGAAGCTTCCTTCCGATGCAAGGTTCAATATCAATGCGCGCAGCAGCTCAGGGAACGTCGAAGTCCATCATCCTGTGATCATGCAGGGCGCGCTGAAGAGAAATCATATCGAGGGTACAGTGAATGGCGGCGGCACTTTGCTCGATGTGAGCACCGGCTCCGGCACAATCAGGGTAAACTAGTTCCAAATTGACATCGGCCGAATGGCAATGCCAGACTTCAGGGCCTGCTATTCCTGACGCGAAGCAGCCATTGGGTCCGTCCTTATAGCTCGCAGAGCAGGGATGAATGCACCTGCCAGTGCGATCGCCACAAGAATAATCGGCACCATGACGAACGTGAGCGGGTCCGTGGGCTTAACGTGAAATAGCTGCGATGCGATCACACGCATTAGACCAAGTGCAGCGATAATGCCGGCGGCCACTCCGATTGTGCTCATTCGGAGCGCCTGTCCGAGCACCAGTTTGAGCGTGTCTAGTGGTGTTGCTCCCAGAGCCGCACGAATCCCTATTTCATGGGTTCGCTGTTCGACGCTGTACGACATCACTCCGTAAATTCCAACTCCGGCCAGCAGCACGGCGAGCGCGGCGAAAAGTCCAAGCAGCGCAAGATTGAAGTTCTTTTGCGCAGTGGAGTCGAGTGCGACCTGTTCCATAGTGCGAACGTTCGTAGCCGGCACGTTCCCGACCTTTAGCATTGTCTGTTTTACGGTTTCGCTTACGCTCATCGGTGCGAAACCCGGCCGCGTGCGCACCAGGATCGCACTGGGCTGCAGGGTTTGAATGAGTGTCATTGCGCGATCAGGAATTTGCGCGGGCAATTGGTACATGATCGTCCCAAGCCAGTCGTCATCGAGACGCTCGCGCATATCCCCAACCACCCCAATAATCTGAACGGGACCCTGGTCGAACGCAGGTCCCAATCCGGGACCAATGAGGATCGTTTTTCCGACGGGATTCTCATTCGGCCAATATTTGCGCGCCAGCGCCTGGCTGACTAAGACAATTCGTGTCGGCTCCTTCTCGT
>DATLKS010000802.1:0-2626 GCA_035538255.1 Terriglobales bacterium | reverse complement strand
AGACCTCCGGTGAGAGTACCAGAGTCTCATTATGAAGCTGGGCCTCAAAGACAAACTTGTTGCGCACGAGTCGCGTGAGCAGGTCGTCGGCTTGCTTCGCGCGATCGTCAGAGAAGGCCGTCTTTCGCATCGGAAGTTTTTGGTCTCCGCCAATCGCGGCGGCGACAAACGTCGGCAGCAGCGGCATTGGACGTACTGGATACATGAGACACAATCCGACTGACTCAATGAACTGACCCGCGTCCTCCAGCGTGCGCAGCGGCTCGCCTTCCAGATGCCACTTCTCTCGCCGCAGGTGTTGGAGTTCGAGTTCAGTCATGAGAATCTTGTTCACCACGGAGGCACGGAGCACCAAGAAAATCAGAACAGATTGAACACGGAGGACACGGAGAACACAGAGGGTTTTATTTTCACTCCGAAAAGGCCTGCGATCATGCAGGTTGCCATGCCCAACCTCAAACCTTCGTTTCCTTCGTGCCCTCGGTGTTCGAATCTTCGCTTAATTAGCCTCTGTGTTCTCTGTGACTCCGTTGGTGAAGCGGGCTTTCAAATTCGCTTAAATGCTCTTTGGATGTCCTTCACAGAATAGCGCAGTACGACTGGACGTCCATGCGGACACGACATTGGACACTCCGTCTGTGCGAGCTCTTTAAGCAGCCACTCCATCTTGTTCTGTTCCAGCGGCATGTTGACCTTGATTGCCGCATGACAGGCGATTGAAGCAGCGATGCGGTGACGGATCGCTTCAAGATTCATCGCCTGCTGCTCGCGCTCGAACTCGATAAAAAGCTCACCCAGCAGTTGCTCGATATCGCAGCTCTCCACTCCGGCCGGTACGGCCTTCACCACGATAGTTCGCGAACCGAAGAGCTCCACTTCAAAGCCGTTGCGCCGCAACTCGTCTGAGATCTCGGCAAAGACAGCCTGCTGCCCAGGCGTGAGTTCGACCACAATCGGCATCAGCATTTTCTGCACGGGGATGGATTCGGTCTGCCTCTGCTTCAGCACGCGTTCGAAGAGCACGCGCTCGTGCGCCACGTGCTGATCGATTATCCAAAGGCCTTCGTGATTCACGGCGAGAATAAAGGAGTCGCGCACCTGTCCCAGCGGCTTTAACGATGCCAGCTGGGGAGCGATCTCCGGCTCAGGGTCGACTGTGTCCTCAACCTGGCTGCAAACGCTACCCTTCGCCAACGCCGGTCTTTGCATCTGTGGCAGAGGAATATCGGCTACGTGCGGGGCGGCGAGGATTCCGGAGCCATCGATGAATATCCCCTCGCCAAATGCCAGTGAAGCAGGGCGCGGCATGGGCACCGGCGCAGTGAGTACAAATCCTGAATGAGCCACCAGCTCATTTGCAGGCACTGCTGCTCCCGGCGAAAGAGCGACGGCCGCGGTCGGTTGCGCCACGATCTCACGGGTGAACTGCGGCACCGGACGTGCTTTCATCAACGCAGCGCGAACGGAGTCGCGGACAAAGTCATGAACAAACGCCTGCTGCCGGAAGCGCACTTCAGTCTTTCCCGGATGCACGTTAGCATCGACTTCGGTCGGCGGCATCTCCAGAAACAGCAGTACGACGGGAAAGACCGTCGGCGGAATGATGTTGCGATATGCCTCAGTTAGACTGTGCTGCACCAGGCGATCGCGTACCAGTCGCCGGTTGACAAATACAAAGATGGAATTGCGATTCAATTTTTGTAATTCCGGCTTTGAGACAAAGCCGTGCAATCGCACTTTGCCGAGAGCCGGAGGCTCGTAGTCTTCGCTCCTGCGCCAGGGTGGAGGCTCAGGAATTCCGGCGCGCTCGAGATCGGCTTCGGCAGCTACTGAGATGAGCTGGTTGAGAGTGTCACGCCCGAATATCTGGTAAAGCCGTTCGGAGTGCGTTGCCACGGGCGAGGCGGTGAGCATGTTGTAGGTGGCGGAGTGCAACTCGAAATGCTTATCAGGATGCGCCAGCGCGTAGTGAGTCACGAGCGAGGCGATGTGTGACAGCTCGGTCGATTCCGCTTTGAGGAACTTCTTGCGGGCCGGGGTATTGAAGAAAAGATCGCGCACGCTGATGGCAGTTCCCGGCGGTACGCCGGTCTCCTCAACCTTGAGCAGCCTGCTTCCGGCGATCTCGATGCGAGTGCCGGCGGCATCGGCAGACTGCCGCGTCTCCAGCGTAAGCCGCGAGACCGAAGCGATGGATGGCAGCGCCTCTCCGCGAAAGCCAAGCGTGTCGATATTGAGCAGATCGTCGGCGTCGTGGATCTTCGACGTCGCATGCCGCTCAAAGGCAAGCATGGCGTCATCTTGGCCCATGCCGCAGCCGTTGTCGGTTATGGCGATGAGCTTTCTTCCGCCGCCTTCGACTTCGATGCGGATACGAGTGGCGCCGGCATCAAGCGAGTTTTCAAGTAGTTCTTTAACAACAGACGCAGGCCGTTCGACGACCTCACCCGCAGCGATTTTGTTGGCGACGTTGTCGGAGAGTACGCGGATGCGGCCCATTGGGGTCAGGCTAACACGGACTCACCCAGGCGACAGCACAAAACCGTCTTTCCACCACGTCGCCACGCAGCCGCACGCACAAAATCAGAACAGATTGAACACGGAGGGCACGCAGCGCACAGACGGT
>DATLKS010000801.1:0-2999 GCA_035538255.1 Terriglobales bacterium | reverse complement strand
AGAAAAGCAAAAGTTCGAGGGCATGAAGGCGCACTTCAACGCGGGCAATGAAATTGTGGAGAAAGAGCGCCAGGCGAAAGCCGATCTGCAGAAAGCGACGCCTGACAAGCGCGAAGAGCTAAAAAAGACCCTTACGGATCTCTCGAACCAGGCCGCGACCGAATACCAGGCGGCACAGAAAGCGGCTTCCGAGAAGGATCCGAACCAACACCTCTTTTGGGCAAAGCTAGGCGAGGCTTATGACCTTGCAAGTCGCAACGATGAAGCGATCCAGGCATATCAGCAGGCGATCGCGGTAAAAGGCGATGTGCCGGGTGACTACAACAACCTGGGGAATGTGCTGGCACGCGCAGGAAAGATCGACGAAGCCAAAGCTGCATATACAAAAAGCGCAGAGCTTGATCCGGCGAATGCGGCTATGGCCTGGAGAAACTTCGGCATCAGCTTGTATAATGCAAACCGGCTGGGCGATGCCGTAGAGCCGCTACAAAAGTCTGTCGACCTTGATCCGAAAAGCGCGCAAACCTGGTATCTCCTCGGCGCTTCGTTGGTTTACAAGATGACGACAAAAAAAGTTGGCGACAAGGAAGAAGTCATTCTCGCGCCGGGAACGGTTGAGGCGTATAAAAAGGCCTGGGAGCTCGACCCGGACGGACCGTGGGGTGCTCAGGCGAAACAAGGACTCGACCAACTGCAAGCAATTGCTCCGGGTATTGATACGAAGCTGAATGTGAAGAAAAAGAAATCCTAATCAGGCGAAACAGATACCTCTTTTAGGCCGGCTTCGAGTTTGAAGCCGGTCTTTTTCTTGTGTGCCGAGCATGTTCGACAGCTTGGAGGTGAAAGTCCTCTTCACAGCCTGATGGAGGCGAAGTGATAGCAAAGCGCAAGGGCTGAGCCGTGAGGCGAGGTCTGAAAGAAGCGTAGAGCAAAGACGCGAGCCGATGGACAAGAACTGGATTTGAGGCCTACGGTGCGGGGCGAGCGAGCAAGTGATCGCGAAGCCCACATCCATCAAAAGCACTGGTGGTAAATCCGGCGGTTGTGCGTGGAAGGCGATCGAACTTACCTCGGGAGAGCCACTGCATGTCACGGAATCGTGACTGAGAGTGGAGCGATTCACTCTGACGGTGCAGGGGCAGTCAGCAGCGGGCATAGTAGTCGCGCAAGCGATGAAGGCCTAAACAGTAGGGAGCGGCAAGTAGGACGCAGGACTCGATGAGCGACAAGCGGCAGAAGAACCAGCTAGCGCTGGCCTTTACGGAGAGGGATAGGAGTGAAGCTCCGAAAGCTTCTCAGGAAGGGACCGAATCGCGCACGGCGAAATGCGAAACCGAACGTCCAGCTAGTCACGAGCAGTTGATGGAAGAAGTCTGCGAGCGGAGAAACTGCTGGCAGGCATACAAGCGAGTCAAAGCCAACAAAGGAAGTCCGGGAATCGACGGCGTGAAAGTCGGAGAGCTCTCGGGCTACCTGAAGCAGCACTGGCCCACGATACGGGAACAACTGTTGAGCGGGACCTACAAGCCACAACCGGTGCGACGGGTGGAAATCCCCAAGCCGGACGGCGGGGTGCGAAAGCTTGGTATCCCGACGGTGTTGGATCGATTTATCCAACAGGCGGTGATGCAGGTACTGCAACGCAGATGGGACCCGACGTTCTCCGAACACAGTCACGGGTTCCGGCCGAAACGCTCGGCGCATCAGGCGGTAGCCAAGGCGCAGCAATACATCGGCGCAGGCCATCGCTGGGTGGTAGACCTGGATCTTGAGAAATTCTTTGATCGGGTCAATCACGACAAACTGATGGTGGCGATCGCACGGCGGGTGACCGACAAGAGAGTGCTCCGAGTGATCGGAGCGTTCTTGAAAGTGGGAGTGCTGGAGAACGGGCTAGTGAGTCCGGCGGAGGAAGGAACACCGCAAGGTGGACCGCTCTCTCCGCTGTTATCGAACATCGTGCTCGATGAACTCGACCGCGAGCTCGAACGGCGCAAGCATCGCTTCGTGCGGTATGCGGATGACTGCAACATTTACGTCCGCAGCCAACGAGCGGGGCAGCGGGTGATGACGAACGTCACACGCTTTCTCACGCGACGGCTCAAGCTCAAGGTGAACGAGGCCAAGAGTGCGGTGGCTCGACCAGTAGAGCGGAAGTTCCTGGGGTTCAGCTTCAGCACCAACAAGGAACCGAAACGGCGCATTGCGCCGAAGGTTTTGTTGCGCTGTAAGCAGAAAATTCGGGAACTGACGCGACGGACGCGAGGAATCAGTCTGGAACAAATGCTGAAGGAACTGACGGCCTACTTAAGGGGCTGGAAGAGCTACTTCGGTTACTGTCAGACCCCTTCGCTGCTGAGGAAACTGGATGAATGGATACGGCATCGGATGCGGTCCATGATCTGGAAGCAATGGAAGTACAGTCAGCAACGGTACCGGCAGCTACGCCAACGCGGGGTTGGCGAGGACCTCGCTGCATCAACGGCGGGTAGTCCGCACGGCCCCTGGCGTGTGGCGAACAGTCCGGCCTTGTCGATCGCGCTTCCGCTTGCCTACTTCGACTCTCTCGGACTTCCTCGGCTGTCCGATGGCCTTGCGTAACCCTCTGAACCGCCGGATGCGGACCCGCATGTCCGGTGGTGTGGCAGGGGAGAGCGGGTGACCGCTCCCCCTATGCCGATTCCGTCTTAGTAACAATACGAAAAAAAGTATTCGGTTTGCGGTTACAACCAGCGACGGTTATCAGCAAAAAAAGAAAAACGGTGGTTACTAGTAGAAAAAGCAGAATTGTCATTCCGAGCCTGCCTGCCGCAGGCAGGCGTAGCGAGGAATCTGCTTTTTTGCGTTAATCGTGAAAACGTCCGCCGTCTCGCATAAAATTCTTCTTTCAGCGCCGATGGCAACGCTCAAACACTCGCGCCGACGATCTTCCTCCCGTAAACATGGGCAAATCGAACTCATCGCCTTGCCCGGCCTATCAGAAGTTCGCAAAGGGGACA
>DATLKS010000800.1:0-18870 GCA_035538255.1 Terriglobales bacterium | reverse complement strand
ATATTCGTGTCACCGCCGGCGTAGATGATGGTCTGTGCGGGCACAGGAACCTGCACGGTTCCACGCCGCGGATTCGTGGGATCGATTGGCACCAGGCTGCCATCTGGGTTTTGCAACGGGACACTTACGCGATTTGCGATGAACACGTACGGCGTGACGGTGCGAATGTCGAATCCACGCACATCGTTTTCACCACCCATGTAGGCGCGCTCGTAAGGAGGAGCGACTTTGCCGTTGTAGCCAGTAATAAACGATCCGGTCACGCGGAAACCAAGAGAGTTTCGGCCCTTATTCATCGGAACCCAGTGCTTGAATTCAACGATCGGGCGGATAGTATTGACATTTCCGCCGACGCCGGCGAATTCGCCGCCGAGAAACAGGCTGGTGCCGCGGTGCGGCTGATAAGGACTGTCGATGGTGTTGAAGGTGAAGCTGGGCGTGATCTTGCTTGTGCGGATGCCCTTCAGCGAATTAGGCCCGTTTACACCGTCAAAGTTTATGGCTTCGAAGTACTGCTGAGACGCGGTGCTGAAGGTCTGCACGCTAGATAACTGGTAGGAGTAAGAAAGACCGACGCGCTTGAACGATCGCCTGATCGGATAGCTGGCAGAGACAGTAAATCCGGTTTGTGACTGACTGAAGTTCTGCAGCGTGTTGAGCACGTCCGTAGGCAGGTTCAGGTTCGTGCCGGTGAGAATCGAATAATTCTTGGCAGCGTTGTAATCGTAGCGGCTGCTGTACACGGTAAATCCGAGCTGCAGCGGACGATCGAATGCGTAAGGCTCGGTGAATCCAAACAGAATGCTGCGCTGCAGATTGCCTACCTGCGCGGACACGCTGAGCGTCTCGCCTAATCCCAGAAAATTGTTGGTCTCGTAGTTGATTCCAATAAAAGATCCGGCGAGGCCGCTCACTCCACCTTGCAAGCCAATGCTGTTCTTGCCTTTCTCTTTCACCTTGAGTGTGAGGTCAACGGTGCCATCCTGCGTGTTCTGCTTGACGACGGAATCCTGCTCAACCTTGAGAGGCTCGAAATAATTGAGCTGATTCAGACGCAGGAGACTTAGCTCCCAGTACCGACTGTTGTAAATCTGACCTTCCTCAAGCGCAAGCTCTCGGCGAATGACTTTATCGCGCGTCGTCGTGTTTCCCTCAAATTCGATTCGGCGCACCGAAGACTGCTTGCCTTCATCCAGATCGACCTTTAGAGAGACAGCTTTCTTCTCTTCGTCGATCTCAGTCTCAGGGACGGCGCTGAAGTTGATGTATCCCAGCTCACCGTAGGCTTTACGGAGATTCTCGAGGCCTTTGGCAATCGACTCTCGGTTGAAGGTGTCGCCATCTTTGATCGGGAACTGCGCGCGAAGGACCTTCGTGTTGGTAATTGCCTTGCCGCCGCTGAACGTGATCGTCCCCAGCTTGTACTTGTCTCCTTCCTGGATTGGCACCTTGATGTCCACCACTTTCCCGCTGTGGCGGGCCAGATAGGGGAAGCCTGGCTTGGTGTCCCGGATCTTGGTTTTAGGATCGTCGACCAGAACTTTGAAGTAGCCCTTGGTCTGGTAGTAGAAGCGGACGCGCTCGGCGTCTTCGTCGAGCTTGGTGGCGTCGTAGGTGCGGGCAAATAGGTTCTCGAGAATCAGGGAATGCGGTATGCCGATCGGCTTGGTGTTCTTCATCGCCGAACGGAGAGCCCGGCCGGGAATCTTCTTATTCCCTTCAAACTTTATTCGGCCAACTTTAACCTTCGGGCCTTCTTTCACCACAAAGTCGATGCTGACGGCAGCGGGAGGGATCTTGTGTACTTCGGTGCGGATGGTAGCGAATTGGCGGCCATGCTCCGAGAGAAGTTCCTTGAGGATGACCTCAGCTTTCTTTACCTTCGTCGGATCGTACTGGCTCTCCTGCGTCAGCCCAACTTTTTCCTTCTTAAAGCGGTCCAGAACGTCGCTCTGCGAAACGGCGTTGAGACCGGTGTACTTGATCTCCCGAATCGTCGGTTTCTCGACCACATAAACGTGAATGATCACGCCCTTCTGCGTGTCTTCTCGCTCGAAGCGAATGTCGTCGAAATAGCCTGTGTTCCAGAGTGAATTGAAATCCCGTTCCAGCGACTGGGGATCGTAAATGTCTCCCGGACGGGTAAACATCCGTTGCCGGATGGTTTCCGCGGGGATGCGGCGCTGCCCGTGAATAAGAATGTCCGAGACCAGGGTCTGCTGTGCGAATGTCTTCAAGGAGCAAAACAGGAAAACCAGCAGGAGAAGCGCCGAAGAAAAACTGCGAAACAGGCTAAATCGGCGGAAGCCAACGAGCCCATCCGCTCTTGCATGGCAAATAGAAATAGGAAGCCCCTCTACCACAAGTATGAATTCGTGGAGGAATTCACAATTATATGAGACAGCGTAGATACCATCAAAGGAATCGGACCACTGCCGCCGTAAAAAGTTGTGAAGTCTAAGGTTATCGCCGGGGGATGAAATCTACGGCAACTGCGGAATTGGATAGATTCCGGCGCGTCGCGCGTCGGAGATTCCAATTTTCGTAATCTGCGATGGCTGGAAGCCGGCGAGACCACGATCTGCGCTGCTGACCGCGCGCTCAAATGGAACACGGCCGGTGAGTGCCACGTCGATGTAGAGATAGGTATCGGAATTTGTTGCGGTCTTTACGCCGACATAGGCGTGTCCGGGAACGAGCATGATCACCGGCTCCATTCCCAGATTCTCAAATGCCGAAGCGAAGAGCACCGCGGCATCGATACAGTTCGCCGAACTCGCGAGGATGCTCTCGCGCGGCGTACGGATGCGCTCGCTGACATCGGCGTTCGCTCCGAAGGTAAGTGAACTCTTCACGTAGGAGAGTTTTTGCTTCTGGAGCGCTGTGTAGATGGCGCGCGCTTGCAGGCGCGTCTCGCGCTCCTGTCCGGCGGCATCCTTCCACTCTTCATACCCCGGTAGACGACGCCCAGGCATGAGTTCTTTGGCTTGGCTCAAGACCCGTTCTACTCGAGCGTCGTGCGGCGTGACCCATGAAGCAATGAACTGGGCGTACTTAAATCCTTTGCCCCAAAACATGTCTTCTACAGCCCGCATACGCACTGGAACAGTAGCGTTGTATACCGGATTGCTTCTGCCATCGGTGATATTGATCTGCGCAGTTGCGGCCGCAATCTCACGATTGTGATAGAGCCGGGGCAAGAAGGAGGGAGCAAAGATGAATGTCCGTGCCGCTCCGGCCTGGAGCGTGACAATCTGGACCTCCTGATCGCTCCATCCTGGAACCCTTACTGCAATACGATACCGATGGTCGGTGTCAGTCGGATTGGAGGCACTGACCGAAACGACTCCCCACTTGCGCTGATCAGGACTCTGCAACGAGGCATAGTTCGCAAATGCGGGAAAGACATCGCCGTCTATGCCAGATTCGATCTTGAATGTTGGTTCAGGAGTGCGAACTGCGCGTACCGGCTTGGTGACATCCGGCTTATCGAAATCGCCGCCAGCGAAGGCGGAGACCGACAGCAGGAGCGCCAAAGCAACGCACTTCGTGACAACGAACCTGGAGTTCAAGTTCATCCATGTTGAGGTTATCCCCCTGAGAGCAAACCACAATCCAAAGGAACCCTTAGTCGGCAGCACGAAAGGACTAGGGGAAAGGCAGCACTCAAAAAGCAGCATTCAGCACTCAGCCGCGAACCGGCGCGAGAGAGCGAAGCATTAGGACTTTTTGCAACTTCGCGAGCACCGTTCGCTGATTTGTTCCAAACGGTAACGGCTGAATGCTGATTGCTCGTCCATATACACTTAATAATGCGATTATGAAGCTTCCGATCTATCTCGATAATCACGCTACTACGCCCCTCGATCCGCGCGTTCTGGAAGCAATGCTGCCTTACTACACTGATCGCTTTGGGAACGCCGCCAGTCGTAACCACCAGTTCGGCTGGGAGGCCGAGCAGGCGGTCGAGAACGCACGCGAGCAGGTCGCAAAACTGATCGGCGCGAGCCCAAAGGAAATCATCTTCACCTCAGGCGCAACCGAGAGCGATAACCTCGCGATAAAGGGCGTTGCTCAAGCCTACCGAGACGAAGGGAATCGAATTGTCACCGCTGTCACGGAGCACAAGGCAGTGCTCGACAGCTGCAAACGCCTGGAAAAGTGTGGGTACCAAGTCACGTACCTGCCGGTGGATACCGATGGTCTCATCAATATTGACGATGTAAAGCGGGAAATAGACAGCAGCAGCATTCTGGTCTCAATCATGTATGCCAACAACGAGATCGGGGTCATTGAACCGATCGCAGAAATTGGCAGCATTTGCCACGAAAAAGGCGTGCTCTTCCACTCCGATGCTGTGCAAGCGATTGGCAAAGTTCCGGTGAATGTGGTGGATAACGGGATCGACCTGATGTCAATTACGGCGCACAAGCTCTATGGACCCAAGGGTGTCGGGGCGCTCTACGTCCGCAATAAGAATCCGCGCGTTCAACTGGCGGCTCAGCTCGACGGTGGAGGCCACGAGCGCGGAATGCGTTCTGGGACGCTGAACGTTCCCTGCATCGTTGGCATGGGCAAGGCCTGCGAGATCGCGATGAAGGAGATGGCGGAGGAATCGAAACGTCTGGGCGGTTTGCGTGACCGGCTGAAACGCAAACTGGAGGAGAACCTCGACGAGACTCATGTAAACGGCAGCATGGAACACCGCCTTCCAGGCAATCTCAGCATGAGCTTTGCCCACGTTGAGGGCGAGTCGCTGCTGATGGGAATCAACGACATCGCTGTCTCCAGCGGTGCCGCGTGCACCACCGCGACGCTGGAGCCATCTCATGTGCTGAAAGCTCTTGGTGTTGGCGAAGAGATCGCCCACAGTTCGCTCCGCTTCGGAATTGGCCGCTTCAACACTGAAGCAGAAATCGACTATGTGGCAGAAAGAGTCATTGATACGGTCAAGAAGCTGCGGGAGCTTTCGCCGGCTTACGACATTGCCAGGCAGGCTTGATCTCAATCACGCTTATCCCCCTCATGCCTGCGAAGCTTCACGTGACCAATGTCACCTGCGAAGGAGGATTCTGGCTCTATCATGGTAGTTATGAACGCATATCCAGCATTGCCGGCCGAGCCGGTGGAATCTGATCAGAGCGAAATCGCCGAATGGCTTGAGGCCTTCGATCAGATCATCGATGAAGAGGGACCGTCTCGCGCGGCGGAGCTGCTCGACGCGCTCTCGCGCCGTGCACTTGAGTCAGGAGTCGAGCCGCCTACGCGGCTGCACACCCCGTACACGAACACGATTCCTGTCGAGGAGGAGCTGCCCTATCCCGGTGATCGCGATATGGAGCGTCGCGTCGAGGCGCTGATCCGCTGGAATGCGATGGCGATGGTTCACCGCCAGAACAAAAAAGACGCAGGTATCGGCGGACATCTTGCGACTTACTCCTCACTGGCTACTCTGCTCGAAGTCGGATTCAACCACTTCTTCCGAGCCGCATACGACGATCAGCCCGGCGACATGATTTATTTCCAGGGTCACGCTTCTCCCGGCGTTTATGCCCGTGCTTTTCTCGAAGGACGCATCGACGAAAAGCAGATTCTGAACTTCCGCCACGAGACGCGCGGTGAGCCGGGACTTTCTTCTTATCCGCATCCCTGGCTGATGCCCGACTTCTGGCGCTTTCCAACGGTCTCAATGGGAATCGGACCGCTGAACGCGATTTATCAGGCGCGCTTCATGCGCTACCTCGAACATCGCAGCCTGATCGAGAAGACCCAGCGCAAGATCTGGGCATTCGTGGGCGATGGCGAGACCGACGAAGTTGAAACCCTGGGCGCCCTGACAGTAGCTACGCGCGAGAAACTCGACAACCTGATCTTCGTTGTGAACTGCAATCTGCAGCGGCTGGATGGTCCGGTCCGCGGCAATGGCAAGATCATCAGCGAGCTGGAAGGCGTCTTCCTGGGTGCAGGATGGAATGTAATCAAAATTATCTGGGGCAGCGATTGGGACCCGCTCTTCGCTCGTGACCACTCCGGCATGTTGCTCAAGCGCATGGAAGAGTGCGTCGATGGCGAGTACCAAAGCTTCAAGGCAAAAGGCGGCGGCTACACGCGGGAGCATTTCTTTGGCAAGTATCCCGAGACGCTGGAACTTGTCAGCCACCTCAGTGACGAGCAGATCGCAAACCTGCACCGCGGCGGACACGATCCTAAGAAGATCTATAACGCTTATCTGCGGGCAATTGAGCACACCGGCGGACCGACCGTGATCCTGGCCAAGACCGTCAAGGGTTACGGCCTCGGCTCGGCTCAGGCCCGCAACGCCACTCATCAGGAGAAGAAGCTCACTGACGATGCTCTGGCGACTTTCCGGAAAGTGTTCAATATTCCCGTTCCCGATCAGGCAGCGAAAGACGGCATGCCGTATCGCCCGGAGAAGGACACTCCGGAAATTACCTATATGAAGCAGCGCCGCAACCAACTCGGCGGCTTCATGCCGAAGCGCGAGAACCGCAAGCCTGAGCTGCCGGCGCCAGGAGTTGAGTTCTTCGCCGATGCTCTCGGCGGCTCGCGCGGCCGGGCTGTCTCTACCACGATGGGGTTCGTAAGCATGCTGCGCACGCTGCTGAAACATCCTCAAATGGGAAAACTGGTGGTACCGATCGTTCCGGATGAGGGGCGCACTTTCGGTCTGGAGTCAGCGATCCGCCAGGTGGGCATCTATGCCAGCCAGGGCCAGCTTTATACGCCGCATGATCAGGATATCCTGCTCTACT
The DNA here is from genome assembly GCA_035538255.1 of Terriglobales bacterium. GTDB lineage: Bacteria > Acidobacteriota > Terriglobia > Terriglobales > Acidobacteriaceae > Gp1-AA112. The sequence continues at coordinate 12,097 of DATLKS010000800.1, read as the reverse complement.
ACCGCGAAGAGAAAGACGGACAGATCCTCGAAGAAGGAATCACCGAGGGGGGATCGATGGCCTCATTCGCGGCCGCGGGCACAGCGTATTCGAATTACCGGCTGCCGACGATCCCCTTTTACATGTACTACTCGATGTTCGGGTTTCAACGCGTAGGAGACTTGATCTGGGCCTTCGGCGATGCTCGCGGCAAGGGCTTCCTGATGGGCGGCACCGCTGGACGCACAACGCTTTCAGGAGAAGGTCTGCAACACTGCGATGGTCACAGTGTGGTGATGTCAAGCGTATATCCAACGTGCCTCACCTATGATCCGGCATTTGCGTATGAGATGGCAGTCATCATCAATGACGGCCTGCGCCGCATGTACCAGAACGGTGAAGACATCTTCTACTACATCACTATGTACAACGAAGACTATGCCATGCCGGAGATGCCGAAAGACGCCGAGGAAGGCATTCTCCGCGGGATTTACAAGTACAAACCTGCGCCGGGCGGCAAAGCAGCAGTTCAGCTATTCGGCAGCGGTCCAATCCTTAACGAGGCTTTGAAAGCACAAACGATTCTTGCTGACAAGTACGGCGTGCAGGCTGACGTCTGGAGCGTGACAAGCTACACCGAGTTGCGGCGCGAAGCTCTGGCTGCGGATCGCTGGAATTTGCTGCACCCAGCAGAAAAAGAAAAGCAGCCCTACATCTTGAAGGCGCTTGAGGGAAGTGAAGGTCCCATCGTAGCCGCCAGCGACTATATGAAGATTGTGCCTGACCAGCTTTCACCTTGGCTCCATGATCGCCTTGTGAGCCTCGGGACTGATGGTTTCGGACGCAGCGACAATCGCGAGTACCTGCGCAAGCACTTCGAAATAAGTGCCGAGTCCATCGTGGTTACAGCACTGTCAAAGCTCTCGCGCGAGAAAAAATTTGACGCCAAGAAAGTCCAGAAAGCATTCCAAGAACTAGGGATCAATCCGGAGAAAATCGATCCCGCAAACGCTTAGGCAATCGGCGGTCGGCTTTCGGCCAGCGGCCATGACGGCACATCGAAACTGGTCAGTGGCCGAACGCCGATGGCCGAGTGCCAACAGCTCAATGAAAGAATCTCAGCAATTAGAATTTAGTCATGGCTTCTACGACTCAGGAATATTCGCGTAGCTCTCTGCTTATCGATCCGCACGACCGGGAGGGTGTCTTTGAAGCTTTCCGGCGATGGGGGTACCTGCAGTCGCAGCTCGATCCCCTCGGCCAGTATCTGTGTCCGCAGACTGTGCCGGAGCTCGATATTCAGGGAGACTTTGCCGAAGAGGCGCGGCGCTGCTATTGCGGCACCATCGGCGCTGAGTTCATGCACATTCCTGACGCGACACGGCGCGAGTGGATTCAGGAGCGGCTCGAGTCGGAGACTCCTGGTGTGGATCAAAAACACATTCTCGAACTGCTCACGAAGGCAGATCTGTTTGAGCAGGTGATTCAGTCGCGCTATCTCGGAACGAAGCGCTTTTCGCTCGAAGGCGTCACGGCGCTTATTCCCTTTTTGGATGAAGTTCTGAACGATGCCGCGGAGCGTGGCGCCGCGCAGGTTGTAATCGCGATGAGCCATCGTGGACGCCTGAACGTGATGGTCAATACCATGGGCAAGTCCGCGAGCGACCTGTTCGCTAAATTCGAAGACGTCGATCCACGCAGCATTCTTGGCGGTGGCGACGTGAAGTATCACCAGGGCGCAACTGGCACCTTCACCGGACGGAATGGCAAGACGATCAATCTGCATCTGGTGTCCAATCCCAGTCACCTCGAAGCGGTAGATCCGGTTGCGACCGGCCGCGTCCGTGCTAAGCAGATTCGGCTCGGCGGCCAAGAAAAGGTCCTTCCGGTGATGATTCACGGCGACGCCGCCTTTGCCGGCCAGGGCATTTGGGCAGAGACGCTGAACCTGGCCGCGGTGGATGGATATACCGTCGGCGGTGGTCTCCATATCATCGTGAACAATCTAATTGGCTTCACGACTGAGCCAGAGGAGACGAACTCATCTGGCTTCGCTTCCGATCTCGCAAAGCGGCTTCCCATTCCGATCTTCCACCTCAACGGCGAAGATCCCGAAGCGGCACTGCGGATCGCGAAGCTCGCCGTCGAATATCGCTACACATTCCACTCCGATGTGGTCGTTGATCTGATTGGTTATCGCCGTCACGGTCACAGCGAAGTGGACGATCCCACAATCACGCAGCCGATTCGTTATGCTCGCATCAAAGATCATCCTCCGCTGCATGACATTTATGCTAAACGGATCGGCGTTGACAACAGCCTTCGTGTGCAGGAGATCACCGCGGAAATTGGTGAAGCTCAGAAATCCGCCACGCGGATGAAGAAGATGCCGCGGCTCTCGCAGCTACCGACTTATTGGGACAAATACAAGGGTGGGCGTCTTCTGCCGGAATACGAAGTTGATACGGGAATCTCCACCGAGGAGATCGCGAAGATCTCAGACAAGCTTGCAGTGTATCCGAATGAGTTTCATATCCATCCCAAGATCAAGAAGCTGCTTGAGCAGCGTGCCGAAATGGGACATGGCAAGCGCCCATTCGACTATGGCATGGCTGAGGCCGTGGCATTTGGCTCACTTCTGATCCAGGGCACGCCGGTGCGCCTCAGCGGCCAGGACTCCAAGCGCGGTACTTTCAACCAGCGGCACAGTGTGCTGATCGACATCGAAGACGAGAGTCAGTACATTCCGCTAAACCACATTCAACCGGGGCAGGCCACGTATGAGGTCTACAACTCAATTCTGTCGGAGGCTGGGGTTCTCGGCTTCGAGTACGGATACAGCCGCGACTATCCTGAATCGCTAGTGCTGTGGGAGGCGCAGTTTGGCGACTTTGCTAACGGCGCCCAGATCGTAATTGATCAATTCATCTCTTCAAGCGAAGACAAGTGGGGGCTGCTGAGCGGGATCGTGATGCTCCTGCCACATGGCTATGAAGGCCAAGGGCCTGAACACTCAAGCGCGCGTATAGAACGCTACCTGCAACTCGCTGCGCGCGACAACATGCAGATCTGCCAGCCTTCAACGGCCGCACAGTACTTCCATCTGCTGCGACGGCAGGCGCTGCGTCCGTGGCGCAAGCCCCTGGTGGTCTTTACGCCCAAGAGCATGCTGCGCCATCCTGACGCGAATTCGCCGATTCAGGACTTCACCCGTCAGCGCTTCCTGAACGTTCTTCCCGACAATGAAATCGCCGATCCGAAGCGTCTGCTCATCTGCACCGGCAAGATTGGGCACGAGCTGCGCATGGAGCGTAAGAAGCGGAAAGACGAGTCAACCGGCATCATCTTCATCGAGCAGCTTTATCCCTGGCCCGAAACCGAACTCATGTCCGAGTTGCAGCGGCATGCGAGTGCTACCGAAATCGTTTGGGTGCAGGAAGAGCCTGCGAATATGGGGGCATTGTGGTTCGTGGTACCGCGCCTCAAAAGAATCTCAGGTGGCCGCCAGGTCCTGACCATCAAGCGGTCGGCGGCTGCAAGTCCGGCCACGGGTTCGGCGAAGGCTCACGATATGGAACAGAAGACGCTTATCGATCTTGCATTTGGCGGAGCTAAATAGCACGACAGATGCCAGTAAGCGTCTCGGTGGATCGAAACCGCAAGCTTGTCATTACCACCTACTCCGGCCAGGTGACCGATGAGGATGTGGCTCGCCAGATTTCTGAAATCGGCCGCCATGCTCCCTACGAGACAGACTATCGCGCTATTACCGACTTTAGCGATGTCACGCAATTCGAAATCTCCTCGCGGCAGATTCGTCTCGTTGCCGATTCCAAGTCTCCGCTCGACCAAGCCAGGCGCGTAATGGTCGCACCCTCTGACGTAGCCTACGGCACCTCACGCATGTTTCAGGTTCTCGCCGCCAGCACCCGTCCCAACATCAGCGTCGTGAGAAGCATGGAAGAAGCGTATAAGGTGCTCGGCATCGCTCGGGAAGAGTAGAGGCATAGAACGCTAGAACGTTCTAGACCTGAGTAAAAAGAGAATTGTGTCAGCTCAAAGCTGCGCGCACCAAACCAGCTAAGCTTGGTTCTTCTCCGGGAAGAACGGTACGTAGGTCGAGCAGAAGCTGATCGTCCCCGATCCGCGCAATCACCGGCGGCGACTGCGCGCGCAATCGCGCCTGGAGCTCCTCTGGGCCATAGCGCCGGGATGTAACTGCAATAACGAAGCTTGGCAGAGTTGCAGTGGGCGCCGTCCCTCCTCCCACGATTGAGTTCCCTTCGACGACGGTTATCGTGCTTCCCGGAACGGATCCGAGCTGGCGAACCAAAATCTCAGCGCGTTCACGAATTTGTTCCGCATTGGTGTAGAGCATGCGAAGAATTGGAACCGCGCCATAATCCTGCCGAACGTAGGCGAGAAGCACGGCTTCGAGAGTTGCGTAAGTGAGCTTGTCCACACGCAGTACTCGAAAGAGGGGGTTGGCGCGCATACGCTTCACGAGCTCTTTCCGGCCGGCGATCACTCCCGCTTGCGGTCCGCCCAGGAGCTTGTCGCCGCTCACGCAAACGACGTCGCTCCCCGCATCCAGGCTGTCGTGCAAACCATATTCTCCATGGATGCCGGCGTTGGCGAGGCTTACCAACAAGCCATTGCCAAGGTCTTCCATAACGGGAACGCGGTGCTTTCGACCGAGTGCAACCAACTCTGCCGCCGTGGGCTGCTCGGTGAAGCCGATCATGGCGAAGTTGGAACGATGCACGCGCAACAGCAGTCGTGTCTTATCAGTAATGGCCTTCTCATAATCGGAGAGGCGCGTACGGTTTGTAGTTCCTACTTCGCGAAGCTGCGCGCCGGATTTCGCCATTATGTCGGGCACGCGAAACGATCCGCCGATTTCGACCAATTCTCCGCGCGAGACGATTACTTCGCCGCCTTCCGCCATCGTGTTCAGCGCAAGAAGCACTGCGGCGGCGCAGTTGTTAACTACGATCGTCTCAGGTCTGCTCTCGTCAGTTGGCGGTTGCGCGTAACTGTGCTCCGCCAATAGCCGCTCAAAGAGGTGCTGCACGTGGCTATCGCGCCGGCCGCGCTCGCCGGTTGTAAGGTCGAACTCCAGATTGGAATATCCCGAAGCAACTTGAGAAAGGTGCTCGATCGCCGCTGCTGGAAGCGGGGCGCGTCCCAAATTGGTGTGGAGAATTACGCCAGTTGCGTTGATAACCTTCTGAAGAGAATACCCAAGCGACTGCCGCAGCTCGCGTTCAACGGCCTGCGGGATTCCTTCTATAGCTAGTTGAACTCCGGCTTCGCCGATCGAGTCCTGGTTGATCTCGTCGCGCAACCGAGCCAACGTTGCGTGGACCGCGTCGATTGTTGCGGCGCGGCCCTCGCGTTCTACCGCCGACTCAAGGCTAGGCGAGCGGAGTACTTCGTCCACTGAGGGAATTTGCCGCAGCAGATCCGTTCTCTTCGTGGTCACGCCCGTATTTCACCAGATGCTTATCCGCGGCACAAGCAATGGGTCCCACCTTCTGCAATTTGTCGCGATGGCGGCGGCTCATCTTAAGCTGCGATCCATCATTGAGAACGAGAAGATAATCACCGCGCTGCAGCGGACGAAACTGTCTCACGCAGTCGAAATTTACGATGGTGCAGCGATGAATCCTGCCGAACCTCTGTGGATCCAGGCGCTGCTCGATCGCATTGATCGTCGAGCGGATACGAAACACCTGCCCCGCAGCATGGATTTGGACGTAATTCGCGGCGGCCGTCATGTAATCGATCTCTGCTACCGTCTGCAGGAATATGCGGCTCTGCGAGCGGATCACGATCTTCTTTGGATACTCGCGCGGTACTTCCGTTATTGTGCTTCCGTTAAGCTGGACGTAAGACGGGACGGTTGATGCGGCCATACACCCCTCTTGAGCTTGGGATAGATAAACAACCCCGCGGCCGCTCATCTGGAAGATGCGGATGCGTGAAGCGCAAAATCAAAGCGAACGATCGGGAGGTTGTTTCATCTGTGTAAACCGGAGAAGCTGCAGTTTTCATCCAGAGGATGGGGGCAGGTAGAAGAATTGGGCTATCGGTAATCGGGTCATTGAGCGAAGGAAAAGTTGCGCGAATCCGCAAAATATGGGATATCAAGCAGCCTTTTCGTTCGGTGGTGCCCTGTGCCCTGTAACTGTTCCCTATTCCCTATTTGGCGTCGATGTGGATGTTGAGAGTAATGTTATTGCGGCTGTCGAAGGAACTGATCGTCCTTGTTGAGCTCTTCTGTCCCTGATAATCGGCGTAGATCTCGTAGTCGATATTGGGCGAAAGGCCGTGGAAACGATATCCACCATCCTTTTCGGTGATGAAGCTCTTGATGGTGAGCGTCTTGGTGTTCTTGAGATAAACGATCGCTTCAGACAGAGGCGTGTCTGACTTGGTCAGAACTTGTCCCGTAACGTTCCGTCCCTGGTCATTCTTATCGGCAACTCCATTGGCGCCGAGGGATCCCAGTTGCGCCGCGATGGCGTACACCGAAGCCGTGGCAATCACTGCTATAAGCAAGAAGCGGCGCTTCATAATCACCTCGGGAGGAGAGTCTCTCCTATTGTATGCAGACCAGGCGCTTAGATGAAAGTCGCGGTAATTAGCACATTTAGAATCAGTCAGTTAGCAGCTTACTCGAGATTCCCCAGCTGTATTTGCCTAGGACACGCCAGCGTCCATCTCTAATTGAGTCTCATTTGCGCGTTTGCTCCTGCTACGATATTCGGCCATGCTCTCTCGCCGCGATTTTCTGCGCGCTGGAACGGCGGCCATCGCTTCCATAGCTACCAACCGCCATCTGTTTGCCGGTTCGGCTCCTCATCCACGGCTTGGAGTCCAGCTCTACACGGTGCGCAAGCAAGCGGAAACGGATTTACCAGCACTGCTGCGCCAGATTCGCACAATCGGCTACGACGAAGTTGAGACGTACTGGAACGTCTATTCACATCCGGCCGCTGAACTTCGCAAGATGATCCTTGACGCCGGCCTGAAGGTCCCAAGCGGACATTTCGATTACAAAGGTTTGCCCGACAAGTTCGATTATGCCACGGAGCTCGGGGTAAAGTTCGTAGTCTGCCCCATGCTCCCGGAAAACATGCGGAATTCACTCAACGATTTTCGTCGCGCTGCCGACCAGTTCAACGCATGGGGAGAACGCGCAAACAATATGGGCATGCGCTTTGGGTTTCACAATCACAATTACGAGTTTCGCCGCCTGCCAGATTCAACCGGCTTCGACACTCTGGTGGCGCGCACAGATCCCAAATTGGTCTGCTTCGAAATTGATTGCTACTGGGTCACTCAAGCCGGACAAGATCCAGTCGCAATCTTGCAAAGGCTTGGAAATCGCGTTCGCTTGCTCCACCTGAAGGATCGCAGCCCGGGATTTCCTCCCTCCCAGGAACTCAATAAGGCTGCGGAACACTTCACCGAAGTCGGAAACGGCAGCATCGATTGGAGGAAGATTCTCGCGGCGGCAGAGAAACTGGAGGTTGAGCACCTGTTTGTTGAGCAGGATGAGAGCGAGCGGCCTCCGCTTGAGAGCCTTAGGATCAGCTATCGAAATCTAACTGACATGTACCTCGCTAAAATGAGCTTCATGGGCTGATTTGGCCTTCCTACCTTCGAACTAGACGCGAAGCGGAGTTAGCTGGAAGTGGTCCTCCATTAGTAACTTTGCAACCAGCAAAACCGGACCATAATTGAGGCGTGTCGCGCGATCAGATACTCCTACTCGGCGCCGTTCTCGTGATGGCAGGCTGCATCTTATTCGTGCGCAAGGAGTACCAGCTGAGCGCGGCCGCAAGTCCACCTCCGGCGGACGCAAGCACTGCGCAAGTAAGTGCACCAGAACCGGTGCCGAGCTCCTCAACACCCCTTTCGGCAGCCACCTACGAAGCATCCGCTCCGCCGACGCTATATGACACGCCTGCCACTGAGGAAGTCCCTAGACGTCGCAGTGCAACGGACGATGAGATTCTGGCCCACGCAAAAGACGCTCCGGTATCAATGTTGGATTCTTCGCTCCCGCATCAGTCTGCCGGATATTGGATCGCTCACGCCGCGGGCCCTTCGGCAGGACTGCGTTGGGAGGTGAATAACTGCCCGGGTGCGCGCAGGCGACGTGATACGCGTCCGCTGTGTGCGGAAGCCCACGTTAGGTTTCTTAATGGGACAAAGTTCAATGCGCTGCTCCTCGTCGGCGAGCAGCCCCTCAAGCCTCCCGGCCCCATTCGCTATGGCCAGCCGTCGCTTCTCTGGGCCGCATACAAGAAATACCGCGGGCCAATAGTACCCGCTTCGCTCAGTCTCCTGCCACGGATCGCGGAACAGGCAGACTGAAATCGCCTGCTCGTCACACGCGCATGGACCCGGCTCAGCATTCAGCGATAGAATCCCTCGCTCCGATTATTTACGATTGTTAGTTCGGAGAGAGGGAGCCATGCCCGCCAGTGCTGTACGTCCTGCGAAGACCGAATACGATGCCTACTACCATCGATACATCTCACTCGTTCCTGAAGAGGATGTATTGATCGCTCTCGATCAGCAGCTTGCTGACACGATGATCTTGCTGCGCAGCCTTTCTGAGCAGCACGGCGGCTTTCGTTATGAGCCGGGGAAGTGGAGCGTGAAAGAAGTACTGGGGCACTTGATTGATACGGAGCGCGTCATGTCCTATCGCGCGTTGCGCATTGCACGTGGCGATCGCACGCCGATCGAAGGTTTCGAGCAGGATGACTACGTGAAGAATGGTGGCTTTGACAGCCGCAGCGTCTCCAACCTGGGTCGCGAATTCGAGCAGGTGCGCCGGGCAACAATCTCGCTATTCCGCAATCTCGAACCCCAAGCCTGGGAGCACCGTGGAATTGCCAACAAGCTGGAAATTAGCGTGCGTGCGCTCGCCTACATCATCGCAGGCCATGAGTTGCACCATAAGACGCTGCTGAAGGAAAGGTATGGGTTGGGAATTTGAATGAACTGGCTTAGCGCCGGGGTCCAAACCGGCGCCAAGCGTGATCACTATCCGTTCAACGTCTCAGTCAATTTATTGATTGTGCGATTCAAGTCTTTATCGGCGCGGCGCTGCTCGTCGATTTTCGCGATGGAGTGCATCACGGTGGTGTGATGCTTGCCGCCGAACTGGCGGCCAATCTCAGGCAAGGACGCTTCGGTCATCTGCTTGGCGAGATACATCGCGATCTGGCGCGGCACGACGATGGATCGCGAGTTGTTCTTAGCCTTGATCTCAGCCGTACGCAGCCCGAATTGCTCCGCGACGGCCTTCTGAATCGATTCGATGCTGATCTTGCGCGCCTGCGAATCGATGAAGTTCTTGAGTACCTGCTGGGCGGTACTCAGCGTGATCTCGGCTCCCGTAAGCGAGCAATACGCGATCAAGCGAATCAAAGCGCCTTCAAGTTCGCGCACATTCGTGCGGACGTTTGAGGCAATATAGAGAGCAAGATCCGTGGGCAGCGCGACCTTCTCGGTTTCGCTTTTCTTCTGCAGAATCGCAACCTTGGTCTCTAGATCCGGCGGCTGGATATCCGCAATCAAACCCCACTCAAAGCGGCTGCGCAGGCGATCTTCGATCTCGGCGAGCTCCTTCGGCGGACGGTCACTGGCGATGACAATCTGCTTCATCGACTCGTGCAGCGCGTTGAACGTATGGAAGAACTCTTCCTGCGTGCGCTCTTTTTGCGCGAGAAACTGGATGTCGTCGATGAGCAGCAGATCGACGTTGCGGAATTTATCGCGGAAGCTAGTCATCTTGTCGTAACGCAGCGAGTTGATCATTTCGTTGGTAAACTTCTCGCTGGAGACATAGCAGATGGAGGCTTCAGGCATGCGCTTCTTCACTTCATGTCCGATGGCCTGCATCAGATGTGTCTTTCCCATTCCGACACCGCCATACAGGAAGAGCGGGTTGTAGGCCTTGGACGGACGCTCGGCCACAGCTCGCGAGGCCGCATGAGCGAACTGATTACCGCTGCCAATTACAAACGCGTCAAACGTGTATTTGGGATTGAGCTGCGCTGCCGTTTCCCAGTCAAAGCGCGATTGTGATGCTCCAGCTCCGGCGACGGCGCGAGAAGGCGGCCCTCCGTTTGCGACAGAGTGGTGATTTGCAGACTGCGCCGGAATTCCCTGTGACGGCGGGCGTTGCGCGACCACCGACGGATCTTCGTCGACGGTGACAAACTGAAAGTCTTCAAACTCCAGTCCGAGATTATCCACGGCCTCGAAAATCAGATCGCCGTACTTGTCGCCAATGTGGCGGAACTCAGGAGTTGGTACCCGAACGAACATTATTTTGCCTACGGCATGACTGTAGCGGGTAGGCTTCAGCCAGGTTTCGTAGGAATGACGATTAACTTTCTTTTCCAAGGCCCCGAGGATACGCATCCATGGGTTTACTTGGGCTGTAGCAGTAGTTGAAAGCGACATTGATGCCTTACCAAGAAATTGTCCGCACGTTCCCGCAGCGGTGAAGCTCTCGATCGGAACAGCGGCTGGGGGCGACCGAGGGGAAAGTCGGGCGCCGGATTTCGCTATATGAGCCTGAAAAAGCCTTCGCAAACAGGTGTGAAGGTTGGAGGCTGAATGTTCTTGCTGAATCGTTAAACTTGAAACTCAACGGATAGTAGCACAAAAGAAATGTATTGTGGAAAACTTCTGGGACCCGCAATTTTAGTGCACTTTTATGCACTACGAACGAGTCAGAGTAACACCTGAAAATTACGCTCCAATTGCCTCCCGAATTGCTCCGGCAATGGCCTCAACGTGCTTCTGCATCTTCTCTTTTGACTCAGCTTCGATCATGACGCGAGCCAATGGCTCGGTTCCTGAGTAACGGACCACCACTCGTCCACTGCCTGCAAGCTCCTCTTCGGCTTCACGTATTGCGGAACTGACTCTCGCGATCTGATCCAGTGGCTGCTTCTCTCGAACGCGAATATTCTTGATGACTTGGGGAAACACCTTGAGGTCGCTGACCAGTTCGTCCAGATGTTTTGCTGAACGCGAGATCATTTCCAGAACGACGAGCGCGGTAAGGAGTCCATCACCGGTTGTTGCCATGCGGGAAAAAATAATGTGTCCGGATTGCTCCCCGCCGAGAACCGCGCCGGTTTTTCTCATCTCATCGAGAACGTATTTATCGCCGACCGGGGCACGCAGCATGCGAATATTCGATCGCTTCAATGCTGCTTCGAGTCCCATATTGGACATTGTAGTGGCGACCACAGTGGCCGCTTTCAGTTCGTTTCGCGCTTGCAGATCGCGGGCAGCCATCAGCAGCACGGCATCACCGTTTACGACGTTGCCGTAGCGATCGGCGAAGAGCGCACGGTCGGCATCCCCGTCGAAGGTGACTCCCAGCACGGCGCCTCGCTTCTTCACCTTGTCAGCAACCACTTGGGGATACAACGCACCACAGTGATCGTTGATGTTTCTGCCATTCGGCTTGTCATGGATAAATTCGGCGTCCAGGCCCAGCATGGCGAACAGCTCAGGCGCGCATGTACTGGCCGCACCGTTGGCACAGTCGATGACGATCTTGCCCTTGATCTTTGGTGACGAGACGCGGGCCTTCAACCAGCTTTCATATCTTTGGCGCAGACCATGATCTCCCGGCAGAGTAGACATACCATTCGACCGTGCTTCCAGCGCCTTTTCCGCTTCGATGAAGCGGAAAATTTCCTTCTCGATTGAAAGCTCCAAGTCATCGGATAGCTTGTATCCGTCTCCACCAAAGACCTTGATTCCATTGTCAGTCCACGGATTATGTGACGCGGAGATGACGACGCCAGCGTCAAATCGTAGTTCCCGCGCAAGATAGGCGATACCGGGAGTGGTGATTATTCCCGCGGAAGATACTTCGGTATTCGCGGAGGTTAGACCAGACGCGAGCGTATCTCCAATCCATTCGCTCGATTCGCGCGTGTCCTGACCTATAACCACGCGAGGACGTTTTCCATCACGTGAGAGATGGTGCCCGAGAGCGCGTCCAATCGCGAAGACTGTTCCGGTGTCAAGAGGAAATCCGCCGGCGACGCCGCGAATTCCATCT
>DATLKS010000799.1:0-2374 GCA_035538255.1 Terriglobales bacterium | reverse complement strand
AACTAGCGCGAACTCGTAATTTTGACGGTCCAGTTTGGTCTGGGCAGCGATCTGCGGCTGAACCGATTCTTTCTCAGCCTCCAGAAGCTTCTTGAACACGCGGTCGAGAATGATCTTCGATCCGCTCTCTGACACAACTTTAAATTCTTTGTTGAGGGAATGTCGTAAGATGCCTCCACCGTCATTTCGGCCTCGCGGCTCCCAAGAAATCCGTGATAGGTCAGGTGATAAACGCGAGTGGCCTCGGAATGGAGCAGGTTTCGGGACCGTTCCGCGTTCCCTCGCACCAGATTGTCGACTACATCATCCAGTGGTAAAGGCGTCACAGAGGACGTTTTTGCCTGGTCAGAAGCAGTTGCCCTCTGCGTCAGAACTGATGAGAGCATGAGAACGGCGATCACGCCCGCCAAGGCTCGGCAAAATGTGGTAAACGAGATAGTCTGCACGCACCTAGTGTACATGGCCGTACCTCCGCCTCAGGACTTGAGTCCGGCGCCCAGCGGCATCTTCAGGCCAGCTCTCGCACTCGCAAGCGCCGGCGCTAATGCAACTTCATAAGCACGGTAGACTGCATGAAACACACTGTCCCAACCTGCTCCTTCTGCCTGATGGCGGGCATGCTTTTGACTCGCACGCAATTCCGCAGGGTTGTTTCGAAACCAAAGTATGCGTTCCACGAAGTCCGTTGCATTTCGGCAAACGAACCCGGTTACTCCGGGACGTACGATGAACTGTGGGCCTCCTTGATCTGTTACCAATGCGGGAGTTCCCGCAGCCAGCGCCTCGAGAACAACGTTGCCGAAAGTGTCAGTCTTCGAGGGAAACAGGAAAACGTCCATGTTGGCGTAGGCGCGAGCAAGTTCCTCTCCACGAAGCACGCCGGTGAAGATCGCTTGTTTTAGTTGATTGCGGAGAAAAGACTCGCTACCGCCTTGGCCGACGATCAAGAACTGATAGTCCGACAAACCTGCCGCTAGCAGGCGTTGCTCAATCTCGACAAGCATTTCGACATTCTTCTCGATGGTGATCCGTCCAACGTACCCGATCGTGAACGGCCTGTCTTGCCGATTTCGCCGCCTTGGTTGGAACAGCTCGGTGTCCACTCCCCGCGCCATCAGAAAGCAGGGTTTACCGGTCGCGATTTCGAGCAACTCGATCAGTTCCCGGTTCGGGGCCATCAGTACTCGAGGAATTTGATAGAAACGTGCGGTCAGTCGAAAGCTGACTTCGCGAATGTGCGTCCCCAGTCTCTCCCGCCAACTCGAAGGCAGAAAGGCAAACAGCGGCAGGGCCCGGCGCTCTGCATACAGATGAAGGTTCGTGTGCCACGAAGCAAGCAATGGAATGTGAAGGCGATGCGCTGCGAGGGCGCCAACAATTCCCACGTCACTGGGACCCGTGATATGCACGACGTCTGGCGCAAACTCTTGCACAGCCTCTTCGACTCTTGAGAGGTGACGGATGAAGCCCAAATCAAAATCGTGTTTCCGATCAAGAGCAAATCGAAAGCGGCCGCGCGGAAGTTCGATGCGACTAAAGGCCCCATCCCTCACGATCTTCTCCTGCTCGTATCCGCCATGGAGCAACAGGAAAGGAAGCCCATTACGGCGCGCATACGCTTCGTATTGGCGCATAGTGTTGGCTACGCCATCCACCTCCAGGTATGCGTCCGCGAATAAGGCAACGCGAATCGGCGTGTCTCTCATGGGCACCACCTCAGCTTCCGCTCAACTCCAACTGCGGCACCTGCGGGCTACGACTAAAGGCAAACCGCAGAGTTCGACGCATCGGCTCGGCTTCGGCCATCCGCAGAAGATTGAAGGTGAGGCAGACAAACCCCGGCGGCTTTTCCCATAGTGCATTTAAAGGCCGCAGCACGCCCTGAGAATCCGGATGATGCACGCGCTCGTCCCAGTTGCGTAATCCCAGCGGATGATCGGGATAGTGGCGGATCACATCCAACAGAGTGTGGTACACGCGCAAATGCGTACAGTCAGAATACTGCGGCATAGCCAGCAGATGGCTGTGGCCGTTGCGGACTTCCTCCACAAACTCTGAAAACGATGTCGCATGGGTAAGGTTCAGCAGCGCACTTGGTTCACAACCGTGCCTATCACCGCCGGCAATCACCGGGCGATCATAGGCCTTGGCCAATTCGATGACCGCACGATTCTCTTTCGCGGTTCGAAGTCCACCCAGTTCAAAAGCGTGAAGGAATGGGTTCGCTTTTTGCAGCAGGCTTTTTACGGCCCCAATATGAATCGCCTGACCAACATGGGGCAGATCCCAGAGCGGATGATTAAACACCAGAAGCACCTGAGGAATGTTGCCCAGCGCGAAAAGCAGGTCCCAAAGCTCGGAACCACATGGCCGC
>DATLKS010000798.1:0-1518 GCA_035538255.1 Terriglobales bacterium | reverse complement strand
GAATAGCACAAAGGTTTTAGTTGAGAGTTGAAACACTCTAAGGAGGATCGCATGGCAAAGATGAAGGAGATTCGAAACGTAGCAATCGTTGGCACGGGAGTCATTGGCGCGAGTTGGGCTTCGCTGTACCTCGCGCGTGGGCTCAGTGTCACCGCAACAGATCCCGCGCCCAATGCAGAAGCAAGCTTGCGCCGATACATTGATGCGGCCTGGAAGGATCTCACAGTGATCGGGCTCTCGCCCAACGCATCGCGTGATCACCTGGGATTCACACCGGATTTGAAACAGGCGCTCGCTGGTGCCGACTTTGTGCAGGAGAACGGACCCGAACGCAAGGATTTCAAAATCAAGCTCTTCGCGGATATGGACGCTGCGACTCCGCCGGATTCGGTTATTGCGTCGAGTTCATCCGGGCTGACCATGAGCACGATGCAATCTGCGTGCAAGCATCCCGAACGCTGCGTCATCGGCCATCCCTTCAATCCTCCACATGTCGTGCCCTTGGTTGAAGTAGTGGCCGGTGAGAAAACATCATCTGAGACGGTCGAGCGGGCACTCGCGTTCTACAAATCAATCGGCAAGAAGCCAATTCATGTCCGAAAAGAGGTTGTCGGCCACGTAGCAAACCGCCTTCAAGCAGCGTTGTACCGTGAGGTCGTCTATCTTATTGAGAACGGTGTATTGGATGTCGCCGATTCGGACGCTGCCGTGTGCTGGGGACCTGGACTGCGTTGGGGAGTAATGGGTCCAAACCTTCTGTTCCATCTGGGTGGCGGTCCAGGCGGAATTCAGCATTTCATGGAGCATCTCTCCGGACCGCTAGCCACATGGTGGAAGGACCTCGGCACCATCACCGACTTCACCCCCCAGGTCAAGCAAACGATCATCGACGGCGTGCAGAAAGAAGCAGCCAACCGCTCGGTTGACGAACTCAACCGCGAACGCGACGCCATGCTGTTGGAACTGCTCGCTACCCGGGCAAAGGGTGAAGAGGCGGCGCAGGAGGCTATCTCCGCTGGCCACAGCGACTAGCGTGAATCAGTGAAGTGCTTTGGTTGGTGCTTCGCGGCCCCAGACACTCCTTCATTGCAGAGCAGACAATGATCTACATTCACTCGCTTGGCAGGGCATCCCGCTATTACGCGCAACGCACAGCACTCGTGGTCAACGGTTCTCCCGTTTCTTTTCGAGAACTCGACGAACGAGTCAAAAGCATCGCGGCGGCGCTCGTTGGTCATGGTTTTGCGGCGCGCGACCGCCTCGCGCTTCTTTTGCCAAATACTCCTGAGTATATCGAGTTGGTTTATGCCTGCAGTTGGCTCGGAGTTACTGCAGTTCCGATAAACGCACGGCTCTCCTCGGCCGAAATCGATCAAGTTCTGCGTGATGCAAAACCGCGCGGGTTGGTGCGGCATTCCTCGCTCCCGAAGTCTGCGGTAGAGCTCCCGTGGCAACTCGTGCTCGATGAACAGCCCTTGGAGGGTCGGAACGCACCCTGCCCTGATCCTGTTTACGACC
>DATLKS010000797.1:0-9271 GCA_035538255.1 Terriglobales bacterium | reverse complement strand
ATTCACTCTCTCCAACCCGCAGCCGGAGGAATCAAATGCAGCCCCCTTTGCCAGATACATGCAAGTGCGGCGGCGCCACAGTTGCCTCTCCTCAGGATGGAGACCTAGACGAGAAGAGTTGGGTCATCGCATTCTGCACCAGCTTCAGCGCGATTCCCCAGCGTTTACGGGCCTGCTGCTCGTCTTCTCCATATCCATTCAAGTAAAAGGTGATGTAAAAGCACTCGCTCCCTCGATCGCCAGGGCGACCATCCAAGCAATGACGGATGATAAACTCCGCTGCACTTGACATCTCCGGCGCGTGGCGAAGTAATCGAGCGAGGCTTTGCACAAATTCTTCATTATCCGCGAGCCGCTTGCGTGACGGTGATGCGAACAAGATATCGACATAGGAAGTGAACTTACAGGGTTCCCCAAAAACTTCGTCTTCAACGTCGAGTTCGCGACTGACCCATGCGTCACACTTAGCAGTCTCGAGTCGAGACTCGTGTCCATTCGCCCAAGTCAGGAATTCTGCCAATTCCGGATACATGCAGGCTTCGGGAATTTCGAGCAGTAGCTCGGGTTGGCGTTTGAGATCGAAGTAGCGCAAATGTCCATCTTCCGATGACCAGGGGATCTCAAGCTTTGGATCATCGGCCGCGAGTTCGACAGTCCACTCAGCCATCATGCGGGATACGTGTCACGTTCTTGCGCCCTTTGAACGCCAATACAAAAGCAGTCCGATCAAAATTGCAATACCTGTACCACCAATGAGCTTGAGTTCGAATACAAATTTGTTGGTAGTCTCACCGGGAGGAACCATCGAGAGCGCCATCGATAGCAGGCAAATCAGAAATCCGAGTAGTCCCGCAAGCCATATTCCCGCGAGCCCGCCCGGTATCAGCACCGTGTCGGAAGTTTGCTCGCGATCCGCCCGATAAGCGAGCTTGATGACGGCCGCATACATATAAAGGAACGGCAAAAAGTAGAGAATGATCGCAGCATCGACCAGCACTTGATATGCGCCATTAACCGTCTCATTAGTTTGCGCGAGGATGAGGATAAAAGCGGAGATCCCCGCCTGAATAAGAATGGAAACGTATGGGGTACGCCAGCGTGGATGAATCTTCCCGAAAAACGAAGGCAGGTAACTGTCAATCCCTACTGCAAAAGGCACGCGCGCGATACCAGCCACCGTGGTTCCCACACCTCCGGAGTTCCCCGCCGTAACCAGCAGCGCGGCAATCACGCCTACGATGCCGATGCCTAGCAGATGCGATCCTGAGGAGATCGCCTGGAAGACCCCACTTTTTGGATCGACGTCGGCAGGCGCAACCAACACCATGGTCGCCAGGGTGCCAACTATGTAGATAATCGCGATCAAGACACCGGAGCCGAGAATCGCGCGGGGAAATGTGCGCTTGGGATCTCGCACTTCCTCCGACATTGCACATACCAGTTCCATTCCGGTAAATGCAAATGCGATCTGAGACCAGAAATTGACAGTGTTGAAATCCCAAACTGGGAGTGTGCTTCGCCAAGTGATGTGGACTTGCGAGCCGTGGCGCAAATACACCGCAAGAGCGATTGCAATCAGAATCAGCAGCGGCGCATAGGTTCCTACGCCTCCAGCATTCTGCAGCCATTTGCCGATGTTGAGTCCAACCAGGTTCAATCCGACAGCGACCGCGAGTATGAGCAGGGAACCGGCGAGCAGAAAATTGCGATCATTGGCAAGATTCGAATGACCGACTCCGCCGACGTATGCGCTCATCGCCGTGCTCGCCACCAGCAGTCCGGGAAAATAAAAGAATGAATAGACCCAGTATGCCCAACCTGCGAGGAAGCCATGAAAGTCTCCGAAGGCCTCGCGCGTCCAGACGTAAAGGCCACCCTCCGACGGGAAACGCGTGGAGAGTTCGGTAATCACCAGCGCCGTCGGCACGAAGAAGAAGACGGCAGCTAACGCCCAAAGACTCAGGGATGACGTTCCATTATGGGCAGCGGCGGCGATCCAGCGGGGGCCTAAGACGGCCGCGATGTTAAAGAGGAGAACGTCCCAGAATCCCATCTCGCGGCGAAGTTGGGAGGTGGCGTCTCGATGCGGATGGGCCAAGCGGCTAGCCTCCGGTGAGCGGAAAAGAAAATCCCGGAGCCGCATTGCGGGACCGGGATTCCAAGCCTACCAGATTCCGGAAGGAACGCTTGTGCGTTTAGTGCCGCAGCCAATATAGGAGACCGCCAGCCAAGCCGACTCCACCAATGAGCAGAAGCAGGGGAAGCGAAGAACCTGTCTGAGGCAGCTTTGACCCGTTTGATGGTGCTTGAGCAGCCGTTGTCTGCGGCGCAGATGCAGCCGGCGCCGGCTGAGGAGCAGGTGCGGTTTGCTCCGCCGCGCGATGGCGTTGCTGGCCTGCCGTTGGACTCGGCTGTGCCGCGGGCTGAGTGCGGGTTACAGGTGAGCCTTGATCGCTCTGCGGAAGCGCAGGCACACGATTCTCGGCGACTAATGTGCCGACCGGCGCAGGCTGCATCGGTCCCGCTGCCGGTGGGGTAGAGCGCGGCGCAGCAGCGGCTACGGCACTGGCTCCGGCCCCCAAATTGCCGATCGTTACTCCCTTGGCATTCATCTGCGTGATGCTGTCGTTGGTGTAAGTCCGAGCGGCCTGGCGATGTTGGGAACGAAGACTTCTAGCGACCTGACCGAGGCTCAGTGTCGTGTTGCCGCTGCTGACTAATCCGGATTGGAAGTGCTGAATTCCATTTTCGAACGGCTCTGCGGCAACACCCGGAGGCGTCGCCGGTCCACCCGCAACGGCAGCCGCACTCGATGTATTTGTTTCCTGTCCTGCGTAGATCCCGCCGTTTGGATTATAAACCGACGGACCAGTTGAGCCTCGACTATCGTTCGTTGCAGCGCTTGAGAGTGGAGCCCCTACTGCCGGGCCGCTGCCCGGCAACGCAATGTCCGGAGTCGCGATCAATGGCGCATTCGCTGCCGAAGGGTAGCCCGCACCAGTCGTTGCTGTTCCTCCCATAAATACAACCTGACCGAAGCAGCTCAAAGAAGCTATCAGAAGTAGAGAGACCAAAAGTTTGTTCACCATCAGAACCCCCAAATTGCGCGTTCGTTATCGCGCGTTGGCCAGGCTGTCCTTATCTGACGAGGTGGCGCCCCGCAGCCGATGACACACTAGACCTTCTCTCATTAGATTGCACCAGAATACTTGCAGGATGCTCAACATTCTTCCGGCTTCATTTCTGCTTCGCACTCCGCTCGGCGGCGCTTGATAGACTTCGTGCATGGCCGTTTCCGTAGCCCACTCCTCCGAAGCAAAGCAAATCTCCGGCAGTCGAATCGCTTTCTTCGAGTGTTCCAAGTGTGGTCAACATCTGAGCGCGGACACTCCCCAGACAATTTGTCCGAAAGACGGAGGGTCGCTATGGGTTCGATATGACCTGAAGGCGATCGCTTCACGCGTAGGTCGCGAGGAAATTGCCGCCCGCACGTCTACCATGTGGCGCTATCGCGAGCTTCTTCCCGATGCAACTCCCGTAACTCTTGGTGAGGGCTTGACGCCGATTCTCGCAAGCCGCCGTCGGTCGAATTTGTGGATCAAAGACGAAGGCGCGAATCCGACCGGATCGTTCAAAGCTCGCGGTCTGTGCATGGCTGTCACCATGGCGCGCCACTACGGGTTGAAGAAACTGGCAATCCCATCTGCGGGAAACGCCGCGGGCGCGCTCGCTGCGTATGCGGCCGCCGCTGGACTTGAATCGCACATCTTCATGCCGAAGGATGTTCCCGAAGCGAACTTATTGGAGTGCACCGCCTATGGAAGCCAAGTTACGCTTGTCGATGGGTTGATCAGCGACTGCGCTCGGATGGTCGGCGAGCGCAAACAGACTGAAGGCTGGTTCGATGTCTCCACGCTCAAGGAGCCTTTTCGAGTGGAGGGCAAGAAGACCATGGGACTCGAAGTCGCGGAGCAGCTCGGATGGCGCTTGCCCGACGCGATCTTCTATCCGACGGGCGGCGGCGTAGGACTGATCGGCATGTGGAAAGCCTTCGATGAACTAGAACAGCTCGGATGGCTCGACTCGAGTGCAAAGCGTCCTAAGATGATAGCCATCCAGGCTGAAGGGTGCGCGCCCATACCCAAAGCCTTTAAGGAAGGAAAGAGCGTCTCCGAATCCTGGAAAGATGCCCATACGTTTGCCTCCGGGCTCCGCGTCCCCAAGGCGTACGGGGATTACATCATTCTCGACATTCTCCGCCGCAGCGGTGGGAGCGCGATCGCCATCTCCGATGAAGAGATGCTCGGCTCCATGCTCGACTGGGCGCGAAACGAAGGCATCTTTCTGTGTCCGGAAGGCGCAGCTGCTACTGCCGCCTACGACAAACTGCTTGCCAGCGGTTTCCTGAAGCCATCGGACGAAGTCGTGATCTTCAATACAGGAACCGGACTCAAGTATATCGACGTGATCTCGCAGGCAATGGGAATCACGCGTTCGACGAATGGCGCAGCAGCCAAACCCGCGCAGCGCCGAATCGGCGGGATCATTGGGCCTTACTAAAAAAGCTTCCAGCTTCCAGCTCCCAGCTCTCAGCGAAGGCCAGCGTTGTAAACGAACTGCGCAAATGTTGGAGAATACCTGACGGATGGAAGTCTTAGGTGAAAGCTGGAAGCTGGAGGCTGGAAGCTGCTATGACTGATCGCCTCTACTACAACGATTCGTTTCTGTACGACTTCAAGGCTAATGTCCTTGACATCAAGGAGCTGAAGCGTGAGGGAAATCATTCCACGTGGGCGGTGAAACTGGACCGCACTGCGTTCTATCCCACGAGCGGCGGCCAGCCGTTCGATCTGGGAACGATCAGCACGCAGTCGCGTTCCGGAATTGCACTCGAGACCGCTATCGAAGACGTCTTTGAAGATAAGCAAGGCGAGGTCTGGCATCGTGTCGGCAAAGTTCTGCCGATTGGCGCAGAGGTTCGGGGCAGTATCGATGCCGCTCGGCGGTGCGATCACATGCAGCAGCACACCGGTCAACATTTGTTGTCCGCCGCGTTCGTGCGTTTGCTCGGCGCCAACACGGTGTCGTTCCATCTTGGTGAAGAGATCTCAACTATTGATCTGGACGTTCAATCCTTGTCGCGAAATGATTTGGTGCGCGTAGAGCGGCTATCCAATGAGGTCGTCGCGGAAGATCGACCGATCACCGTCCGTTATGCCACGCGCGCCCAAGCCAAGAGCATGGGCGTTCGCAAGCTTCCTGACCGTGAAGGCGAGATTCGCCTGATCGACATCCAGGACTTCGATCTCAATGCGTGCGGTGGCACACACGCCCGCAGCAGCGGCCAAATCGGTGGACTACTGCTGCACCGAACGGAGAAGGTCAAACAGGGAGTGCGAGTCGAGTTTGTCTGCGGGCTGCGCGCGGTGACGACGGCGCGACGCGACTTCGAAATTCTGGGTGAAGCCGCTGGACTCTATCCCTGTGCTGCGGCAGACCTGGTAGCAAACATTGGCAAGCAGCGCGACGAACTTCGTCAGACCCAGAAACGCGAATCACGAGTTCTGGAGGAACTTGCTGAACTGAAAGCTGCACAGCTCCTGCGCGAGACACCTGCCGACGCTGCCGGACGCAAGTTCATCGTGCATAACTTCGATGACCGGGATGCAAACTTCATCAAGCTCATGGCGCAGAAATTAACTCGATCCGCATCGGGCGTGATCGCGCTCTTGGCTGCGGCACAAGGCTCTCCAGCATTGGTCTTTGCCCGCTCCTCTGACATAAGCTCCGATTTGGGAACTCTACTGCGAGAACTCGTTAGCGCAGCAGGAGGCCGCGGCGGAGGAGGCAAAGACTTCGCTCAAGGAGGCGTACCGGAACCTAGGCTTTTGCAGGAGCTGTTAGAGCAGGCCCGACAACGCCTCAGTTAAAAATTTCCTGGCCGCCCGAGTCACTCACGCGCATATCCTTGGTGAGGCAGCGAGGTCGCTGATAAAATCACAATACCTGCCACGCAGTGGGGCTATAGCTCAGCTGGGAGAGCGCATCGTTCGCAACGATGAGGTCGTCGGTTCGATCCCGACTAGCTCCACCAAATCTATCCTTCCCAGAATGAACAGCTTGCCCGCCTTCTGAAATCGCCGTACCTGTACCGTACCGAAGCTAGCCGTGGAATCAGCGTCCCTAATACCACCTCTGAAAGGGAGCATTATGCTGACCGTCTACACGCGTCATTCCTCTCCGTGTCTGCAACCCGATTCGCTGGCTCATGATTGTAAGTGCCCAAAATGGATACGCGGCGTTTTGCCGGCTCACGGCCGCATACGTGTAAGCGCAAGAACTCGAAGTCTTCAAGAAGCCGAGGACCGTTTGCGAAAGATGGAGCAAACAGACGAGTTCGAAATTTCCTCCGTCGAGCAGGCAATCAAACTTTATGTTGCCGATCAGGAGGCGCGCCATCTGTCGAAATCTTCCTTGCGACAGAGCCGCGGTTTTCTCGAGCGTCAGTTCCTGCCTTGGCTCAAGAATCGCGGCCTGATGCGTCTCGACGAGATTCGCACCTGGCGCCTAAGGGAACTGCAGCATACGCTGAACCTCAAGGCAGTTACGGCTACGCGTCGCCATGAACGTCTGCGGTCCTTCTTCCGTTTCTGCGTACTCAGTGGGTGGCTGCGAACAAATCCAAAGGATGGGCTTAAGAAGCCGATTGTGCTGAGAGCGCGTCCGACCGATTATTTCAATCGCGAACAGTTCGAACGCATTCTCCGCGCAACGGAGAAATATGAGTATGGAGGTGGACGTGACTGCGCCTATCGCGCTCGGCGTATACGGGCGCTAGTCCTGCTGATGCGCTGGAGCGGTCTGTCTATCAAAGATGCTGTTATGTTGCAGCGCAGCGCCCTAGATGACCGAGGAGCTTTGTTTTTGCGTCGTGCCAAGACCGGGGTGCCGGTCTTCGTGCCTCTGCCGCCCCTTGTAGTTTCATCTCTTCACGCAATTCCGCCGCTCAGTTCTGCATATTTTTTCTGGAGCGGAAGAGGCGATGCCCGCAGCGCAATACAAGGATACGAACGCAGCTTTCGCAAACTTTTCCGCATTGCTGACATCAGACACTCTGATGGCACGCCGAAAAGAGGTCATGCACACATGTTCCGCGATACGTTCGCTGTTGAACTACTTCTTGCGGCAGTGCCGGTTGATCAGGTGTCGATGTTGCTTGGACATCGAAGCGTAAGAATGACCGAAAAGCACTATCTGCCCTGGGTTCAAGCGCGCCAGAAGCAGCTTATCAGAAGCATTCGGCGCGCCTGGTTTCCAGAGGTTAAGGCTCCAGGAAGCTCATGAGCGCAAACCCAACCGCGCTTGACTTCTGCACCTGCACTACTCGGCACTCATTCGCTGGCTCTTAATCAGTAGACGAAGCGGATCTCATGAATGAATGCCAGCGGTTGCGCAATGCAGCTTGCGATGGCTCCTTTTGACAATCGAAAGGAACACACATATACTTCTTTCGCCAGACGAAAGGAGAAGGTGTGGCTCAGGACAAAGGAGACCTCCTGCAGGGCACGCTCGACATGCTGGTGCTCAAGGCGCTCGCGCTCGAGCCGATGCACGGGTGGGGCATCACGGAAAGGATTGAGCAATGGTCCGAGAGCGTGCTGCAGCTCGGGCAGGGGTCACTGTATCCGGCGTTGTATCGCCTGGAGCGGCATGGCCTCATTCGATCTCAATGGAAGGTGACCGAAAACAATCGCCGCGCACGCTATTACTCTCTCACCTATGCGGGGCGGCGCCAATTCGTTGACGAACTCGCGCAGTGGCGCCGAGTGTCTCGCGCCGTCAACCTCGTACTTGCGGCAACGACGAGTGGATCATGATGCGAGTCATCATCGAAAGCTGGAGGCGACTTTATTCGATCATTCGCCGCAACGCGCTGGAGAGAGGTCTCGACGAGGAGATTCGCTTTCACATCGATCAGCAAACCGAGAAGAATCTGCACGCCGGTATGAATCCGGATGAGGCTCGACGACAAGCGGTCTTGAATTTCGGCGGGCAGGAAAGCGTTAGAGAACGCACGCGCGAGGAGTTCGGTCCGGCGCTGCTCGAAGATGCCGCGCGCGATGTGCGACAAGGAGTCCGCCTGCTGCGACGTGCACCCGGTTTCACGGCCGCGGCCATCGTGACGCTGGCGCTCGGCATTGGGGCGACGTCTGCAGTTTTCAGCATAGTGAAGACAGTCGTTCTGAAGCCATTGCCATACGAGAAGCCCGAGCGAATCGTCACCATCTGGGAGACGACGCGCGGAGGCACCGACCGCAATGTGATTGCCCCTTTTAACTTTGTCGTCTGGCGCGAGCGTTCACAAACCCTCCAACATCTTGGAATGGTGGGTCCAGCGAGCCTTGCCATGATGATTCGTGCGCAGGCTCTCGATATCCCGGGACTCACCATGTCCGCCGACGTCTTTCGCGCTTTGGGAGTACAGCCGGCGCTCGGTCGCGCTTACACACCCGAGGAAGATTTCGGAGGCAACAGCGCGGTCATCGTATTGAGCCACGAGTTCTGGCAAACACGACTCGGTGGCTCGCCCGATGTCATCGGAATGAGGCTCTCGACAGCAGACGGTCCCAAAACGGTAATCGGCGTAATGCCGCCTGACTTCACAATTGTCGGCCAGAAAGCGGCGTTTCTTATTCCCTATGGCCGGACTTTAGACCAGCTTCGCGCGGTGGATGGCCGCGAAAGCTCGTATGCGATTGCCAGACTGCGCGACGGCGTGTCGTTTGAGCAAGCGTTCAGCGAGATGAAAGGCATCTATGCGCAGCTTGAGAAGGAGGCGCCGCGACTCGATGCTCGACGAACTGTAGTGCTACTTCCACTCGAGGAGCAGATGGTCGGGGAACTCCGACCTGCGATTGTGGCGCTGGTGGGGGCGGTACTGTTGGTATTGCTCGTATCGTGTGTCAATGTGGCAAATCTGCTGCTGGCGCGAAGCGCAGCACGCGCGCGCGAGGTCGCATTGCGTACGGCACTTGGCGCAAAACGCGCGCGGCTGGTGCGCCAGTTGCTCACCGAGAGCCTAGTGCTCGCGGCCACCGGTGGCCTCGCCGGTCTGGCGGTTGCAGCGCTGTGTCATCGCGGATTGGTCGCGCTGGTAAGTAATCGCATTCCGATTCCACGACTGGATCAAGTCAGACTCGATCTGCCGGTAATTGCATTCACCATAATCACGGCGTTAGGGACCGGCCTGCTCTTTGGTCTTCTTCCCGCG
>DATLKS010000796.1:0-1706 GCA_035538255.1 Terriglobales bacterium | reverse complement strand
GGGAATTCCTGAGGCTCAAAAACAGCAATCGGCCTCCGTATGCGGAGGCCGATGCGGAAAGCACATTCGGACTACTGCGAGACGCCCACCGCAGTCGTCTCTCCGGCCTTCTCAATCGGATTCTTGGCCATAAAGAAGCTGTGATCGTAAAGACCGCGGTACATGCGGCCGGCGATCTCCGCAGCCTTGGGGCCGTAAGTAGGACGGCCGCCTTCAAGAAAGACCACGGTCACGATTCTTCCGTAATTCGTGTTGGCGTATGACGCAAACCATCCATAGCGGGTTCCTGAATTGGAGCAAGTGCCGGTCTTGCCGAGGATTTGTTCTTCGGAAAAATTCACGCGCAGGGGGCGCGCAGTTCCATATTGGACTGCGGCAGCCATTCCATCACTCATCTCCGGCAAGTATTTGGCGATCTCAAGCGTGCGCTTCACCTTCGGCTGGAAGTTCAGGACTTCCTCGGGCGAAGTGGGATGCTGCAGGTAATAGAGAGTCCCGCCGTTCGCCATTGCAGACACGAGGGCGCCGAGTTGCAGGGGCGTCATCGAGATGCTGTCGCCGAACGAGCACATGCGGCCAACGCCACCCAGCTTCTCATCAAGTTCCTGGTCGGGATATACGCCCAAATGCTCGCCTTCGATGTTGTATCCGGCCAGTTCTCCAAGTCCAAACTCGGTAGCGTAGCGATGCATGCGTTCGAAGCCAAGGCTGCGTCCGAGCACCTCGAAATAGGCGTTATTCGACTTGGCCAACGCTTCGGTGAGCGTCACATATCGGCGCGGGCCGATCTTAACCGGCGTATTACGTGTGATCAGACCTTCGCTCAACGCCGCAAGTCCGACGGAGAGCTTGATCGTCGAGCACGGAGTTGCGCCCTCTGACAACGCAAGTTTCTGGTTCACCATCGCCAGAATGCGTCCGCTGGTCGGATCGATCGCTACAACGGTGCCGTTCATGTTGCCGAGCGCGTCGATAGCAGCTTGGCGAACTACTGGATCTTCGCCTCCGACGATGTCGGCTGCAGTTTGATTGTCCGTTACAAAGGAGTTCGCTGTGAATCGCTCGTAATAGCGATGGCGACGATGCCGGCGACCGTAAGACACACGACGGCTGTGGCGCATG
Organism: Terriglobales bacterium; assembly: GCA_035538255.1. Lineage (GTDB taxonomy): Bacteria > Acidobacteriota > Terriglobia > Terriglobales > Acidobacteriaceae > Gp1-AA112. The sequence goes on along the minus strand of DATLKS010000796.1, from coordinate 584 downwards.
CGCCGAATTCGCGCCTGAGTGCGAGCAGACTCACTCACCTTACGATTGCTGCGCTTGGTCGTGGAAGTTCCCGGAGTGGAGATCTTGGCGGCGAACAACGTACCCGCGAAGGCGAAAAAAACGATTAGTGCAGGAAGATAGCGGCGGACCTGGCTCTTCTTCATCATCCCTCGAACCCGGAGCTGGTTCACTCCGGCGCCGGAAGCAGAAACGACGGAATTTCCACCGCCTTTCTGCTTGGTTCTATTGGCTTTGCCGATGTTAAGTGAGCTCCTGCTCAATTGCAAGCTCATTTGCGTCATGCGCGTCATGCCGTTCCAAAGTCTATAAACCCACTTACCTGGAGTGAGATGCTGCTGAATGAGGCCAGGGTTCGTTAACAGGTACAAACAATCATCTACTCTCCATTGTTGCGATTTATGGCGGGGCTTCGAGAGGGGGGCGGGGGGGGCGGTGCTCGAAGGGCCGACCTCACAAGTAAGCAGAGCAAGCGCGCCCAGTTCCTCGAAGATATCTCGCTCGAAGCCGATTCCGCTCAGGCCGAGACTCGGCATAAAAGATCCGGCGAGCATTCCTTAGATCGG
>DATLKS010000795.1:0-2374 GCA_035538255.1 Terriglobales bacterium | reverse complement strand
GAAATCATCCTCGCGGCAGGCGCCTATGGTTCACCGCAAATCCTCATGCTGTCAGGTATCGGATCGGCCGACGAACTGGGCCGGTTCGCTATTCCTGTGGTCGTTGATCTTCCGGTGGGAACCAACCTCCAGGACCATCCGCTACTGTCGATGAGCTACCTCACCGACGAGAGATCGCTGTTCGGTGCAGGATCGACTGAAGATGTGGCGCTCTTCAAAGAAGGCCGTGGCCCTTTGAGCTCAAACATCGCTGAGGCTGGTGTGTTCCTATCAACGTGTGGCGATGAGAGCGTGCCGGACTGCCAATTTGAAATGGCGCCCGCGATGTACTTCAATGAAGGACTGTCGGCGCCCTCCGATCACGCCTTTTCTCTAACGACAACTCTGCTTAAGCCGACAAGCCGCGGCAGAGTGGCATTGCGGTCGGCGCGACCCGACGCAAAACCGCGCATCTACCACAACTATCTAAGCACCGCGCAAGATCGCGCGACAATGATCGCCAGCGTACGGCTGGCGATGGATATCTTCGCTCAGCGCAATTTGTCGAAAGTGCGGCGCGCGCCCTTCTCCGTTCCGGCATCCGACGCGGAAGCCGACATCGTCGCATTTGTTGAGCGGCAAATGGGCACGAACTATCATCCGACGTGCACTTGCGCGATCGGCCGCGTCGTCGATTCCGATCTACGGGTTTTCGGCACCGAAGGGCTGCGTGTAGTCGATGCGTCCGTGATGCCCTCCATCGTGCGCGGCAACATCAACGCCGCTGTGATCGCAATCGCGGAGAAGGCGACGGACACTCTGCAACAGAATGGACCCGTCGAGGCGCAGCACCAAATCCAGGCTCGCACGGTATAGTCGGCCCCGTTCTTGATCAGGGGCCTACCAGGATCTCGCTACTCATAGGCACACTGCGGCCATGCAAAGACAATTGCCGGATTCTCCCCGGCGCAAAATTCTCTAATAGCTCCTTGCACACAGCGGATTCCGCATGACCGCAGTGGTTCCCACGCAGTCTTTCGTATCCGTCGTGGATGAGCAGCGCGATATGCGACCAATTGGAATCCTCGTAAACGTTTATTTTACAGGGAAGCAGTCGAGGTCGTTTGCGAACTCTACCGGGCCTGGATATCGTTTCTTGATTTCAGATTGGGTCTGCTCCTCCTTCCCCAATGTCCGCAGCATACGATGAGACAAAACCAAGTTCTTGACGTGAGCGTCCTCGGCGATTTGTCCGATCACGGAAGGAGGCATGTGCAGGCGCCTCTCGACTCCGACAGCACCTTCAGGCACTGCGTTGTGAGCAATGAAGAGATCAGCATTCATTGCCAACTGCACAAGTCCTGGATTGTCGCCGTTGGTATCTCCACTAAACACGATGAATTTGCCACCAACCTCCACGCGCCAGGCTAGTGCCGGAAACTGCCCATGAACGACGCGCACCGCATACGCGGCCAGATCGCCGCTACGAAATGCAGCAATGGGTTTTGAGCCCGTCACCACGTTGTGAGGCTGCATTTTGTAGCTGCCTTCTTCTCCGGGCATCAACAGCTTGCTGAGATACCGATAAGCACCGTGTCTTTCTCCGAAGAAATCGTATACAAACTCCGTAGTTGACGGCATAAAGTCATTCCCCGCCGGCCCGTAGATTGGCAGGGGACGTTTGCGATCTTCAAACCAAGACGACTTGATCAACGCCGGAAAGTCGGCGCTGTGATCCACATGGTAGTGAGTGAATAAAAGCACCTCTAGTTGGGACATTTGCGCCCCACTCTCTCCAAATCGAACAGCACTGCCTCCGCCCGCACCAACCAGTACCAGCGCTTGCCCGTCCTTCCATACCAGATAGCTGCTTGAAGCGCGCTTGTCTTGCAACTCTGGCCCCCCGGAGCCAAGCACTTGGGCCGCAACACCCTGCGTGCCGCAGGATTGGGCGGCAGCCGACGGCAAGAACACACTACTCAGCAAAAAGCCAACGAGGGAAAGGGAGGAACTAGACTGTAAAAATCTGTTGGCAATTCGTTGTAGGTTCATTTTGCCGTTCTCCCAGCGGGATTCAACGCATCACCGCGGTTCAAGGCTTGGCCATGCCCGGTTACATCTGATTTGACGTTGGGTAAGACTTTCGCATCCTATGTGCGACATGCGCCTCTGTTCAAGTGTTGATGTGGCGAGTGGGATGCCGACCATCGGCCAGAGTACGCATCGTCGGCAACCCTTACCTAATCGCGTCACGTCAGAGCTACCGCCGAAAACGCAATGCAAATCTAGCAGAGGATTGATTTTCGACGGAGTTGCCCGTGATCCGTTCGGAATCTATCAAACGCATCTGCGTTGCTTCCCCGAAGCCATCCGCTATTCCTTAGAACATCGGTTC
>DATLKS010000794.1:0-5131 GCA_035538255.1 Terriglobales bacterium | reverse complement strand
ATACTGGCAGCACTCGAAGGGGTTACCGGAGTTCTCTACATAGCGATTACAGTGGCCCTGTTGGTAGGCCGGTTCAGGAACGAGTTTTCGGACTAGCGTGTTCCGGATCGAGAACCGCGAGGTGTCATGACAACGGATAACGAAATATTTTCTTCGGCATCGCTGACCGTTCCAATGGCCGGCCAAATCCGTCTCGTGATTCTGGGCGCGACTGGAATGGTCGGCGGGTACGCGCTTCGCTACGCGCTCGACAACTCAGAGGTGAAATGCGTTACGTCGATTGGGCGCAAGAAACTTGGCATTTCGCATCCGAAGCTAAATGAGGTTCTGCATCAGAACTTCGCAGACTGTTCCCCGCTGGCAAACGCACTCTCGAAGCAAGATGCGGTGGTCTATTGTCTGGGAACTTACACCGGCTCGGTATCGGACGAGCAACTGCGTGTCATAACCGCCGACTACACGATCGAGTTCGCGCGAGTTGTCCGAAGCAGCAGTCCTGACATCGCGTTCTCGTTCTTAAGCGGGAGTGGTGCGGACCCGACGGGACGAAGCCGGCTTGCCTTCGCTCGCTACAAAGGGCAGGCGGAGAAGGCATTACTCGCGAGTGGTTTTCCGCGCGTTTATCTTTTCCGGCCTGCGTATATCTACCCCGTGGAGGCGCGGAAAGAACCGAATTTCAGCTATCGACTGATGCGCGCGATCTATCCCGTTTTTCGGGTGCTGTTCCCTAATCAGGTGATTCGCGCCGACGACTTGGCCCGGGCAATGGTGAATGTTGTGTTGCAACAAACACAGGAGCGCCAAGGCGTGGTCTTCGAGAACCGAGATATCCGAACTATGGCCGAATCACAAACTCCACTAACGAATCGCAGTGCCTGATCGACCAGCAGTTCGACAACGGTGCGGATCTCTCACTGCCGACCGATTGCCCGTAGGCTACTCGTAGCAAGATTCACCTCTGGGATTTGATCACCTGGCGCATAGCCAGGGGGTCAATCAGGCGAAAATCAGATCTTGAACCATCGCGAGACCCGCATTTTTACTGCACATCCTGGAATTCCGAAGGAACGAAATTCTTATGGGTGCCCCAATTGGGTGCCCCAACCGTCATTCTTCGAGCGAACCTAACCCTTGGTGAAATCTACAGTTAAGCTGGGGCACCCACAAACGCCGCACCAGGGGCTCAATTTGGAGGATTTGCAAAATTGTAAGTGATTGAAAACAATTGGTCGGGGAGAGAGGATTTGAACCTCCGACCCCCTGGTCCCGAACCAGGTGCTCTACCAGGCTGAGCCACTCCCCGACGTGAAAGGCAGGCGAGCCGTGTACTTTCTCAACGGCTCCGGTTGTTCAAGTATAGCAGAGCAAACGTGTGCGCTTAGGCGCTGAGAGCCAGGCGCAAACTTCCTGACCGCACGTATTGCGCAAGGGAAGATCCACGAGCGGTTTCTTTTCCCAGAATAGAAATTACGCGTCCCAGAATAGAACCTACGCGCTGCCTTCCAAGGCGGCATGCCTCGCCAAAACTTGGCAACCTCGGATTCGCGCCTTCTGGTTTGAGCGACGTTTCCACACTCTCGAATCGCTAAATCGAATTATTCATTTGGAAGCGATCGGAGCAGGGCATTGAGCGATTCGATGCGCGGCAGATTGCTGGTTGCATAGACGCCTGCGATATCCATCAGGATCGCGCGCATTCCGACACTCTGCGCTCCCAGATAATCGACGGAATAGATATCCCCAACATACAGCGCCTTATCCGCGAGTACCGACATAGCCGCCAAAGCTGCCTGGAAGATTTGCGGGGCTGGTTTTTCGTGGCCTACATTTCCGGAATCGATTACGTGCTCGAAGTAAGATCCTAGTCCGATGGTCGCCAGCCGCTCCGCCATGTGTCCATCGGAATTGGAAATCACTCCAAGGCGATATTTCTTTTTCAGCATCACTAGAACTTCCTGCGTGCCCGGACGAATGCGGCTCCAGTTGGAAGAAGTTCGCGCGAGATTCATTAGCTGCTGGCGAAGAAAAGCATCGCTGATTCCCAGCTCCCGCAGCAGGTGGGAGTAATAGGTTTTCCAATACTGCTGATCGACCGCGCGCGTGCGCGAGATGATTTCATCCATCTCTTGCCTGGCCACGCGCTCAGCGGCGGAAAGCTGCGCGTCAGTAGGCCGAACTCCCCTGTTCCAAAGTGGAGCTAATGTCTTTTCGTGATCGGGAAATAGGAGAGTGTTGCCTACATCAAAGAAGATGACTGCAATGGGCATGCCTTGCGTTCAGGGCGCCAATCTCTCCTGTTTTCGTCCTGTGAGATAGAAATAGACCGCCGGAGTGACCAACAGCGAGAGGATCATGGAAATGAGAATTCCTCCGATCACGGCGATGGCGAGCGGCTGCAGCATCTCGGAGCCGGCGCCCAGCGCGAATGCAAGAGGAAGCATGCCGGCAATCGCAGCTATCGCAGTCATTGCAATGGGCCGCAGACGACGGCGGCCGGCGCGCATCATCGCTTCTTCCGGATCAAAGCCGGCGCTGCGGAATTCGTGCTCGGCATCGAGCAAGAGAATTCCATTTTTAGCAACGATGCCGATCACCATGATCAATCCCATAAATGCCGACACACTGAAGCTGACGCGCGTAATGAGAAGAGCCAGAAAGACTCCGGCGGTCGAGAGCAACGCAGAGGAGAGGATCGCGGCCGGCGCCGAGAAGCTGCGGAATTCGAACAGCAGCACCGCGAAGACAAAAACAAATGCCATTACGAACACGAAAACGAAGTCATGGAAAGTCTGCTGCTGTTCGGCATACAAGCCACCATACTCGATTCGAACCGATGAGGGCAGATTCAGCTTAGCGATTGCGCTTTGTACTTTGGCAATACCGGTACCGAGGTCGAGGCCCTCGAGACGCGCCGTGACTTCCAAATCGCGCTGCAAATTCTCGCGGCGAATCTCAGTTTGTCCGGGAACTTGCGTGACCGTGGCCAGCGAACCCAAAGTTCCAGTGCGACCGGCGGAGCTTGCCAAAAGCGTGTTATTCATCGCTTCAATGCTAGCGCGATTCGTTTCGGGAAAGCGCACCCGGACGGTATAGGCGCGATTATTTACTACCACAGGAGTTGTGGCAGGTTCGCCTTCCAGAATCGCGGCAGCATCGATCGCGACCTCGTCGGGAGAGAATCCCGCCCTGGCCGTAACTGCGGGATCGATTTGGTAATTCACTGCTGGGCCGCTGGTGGTATTCTCCACGCCATTTTTCACATCCACTACGCCGTTGATCTTGGAGATTGCATCAGCTACTTGCGGACCGATCTTCTGAAGCAGAGCCGCATCCTCGGAAAAAAACTTAATCACCACTGGTTCGGGCGCGCTGGTAAGGTCACCGATCATGTCCTGCAGCAGCTGCGGAAATTCGGTATCCAGCTGTGGCTCCTGCTGCTTGATCTTCGATCGCAAGTCCGCGATTACTTCGTCGGTTGAGCGCTCATGATTAGCTTTGAGCTTCACGGAAACGTCGCCGGTGTTGGCTTCGGTAACCGCTGCCAAGCCAAGTTGCAATCCAGTGCGCCGCGACGTGCTCTCGACCTCAGGCTCTTGACGAACGATCTGCTCGACGTGATTGATTACCCGATTTGTCTCTGCCAGCGAGCTGCCGGGAGGCATGATGTAATCGATGATGAATCCACCTTCGTCCATCGCGGGCAGCAGGTCGGAACCAAGTGCGCGATAGCAGAAGTAGGCGACAATGATCAGGACCACGCTTCCGCCAGCCAGCAGCAGAGGACGCTCTATAGCTCGCCGCAACCAGTGTTCGTAGAAATCGACCACCGCTCGGAATTTCCTCCCGTACGACGCCTCTTCGGCCTCGATCATGTGCTCGAGGCGCTCGCGTTCGGTCCAGCCTTCCGCCTCGCGCTCATTGATTTGGTGTTCAGTCTTTCGGCGAACAAAGTATTGGCTGAGGTTCGGAGTCCAGGTGAGAGCAAGTCCAAGCGATGTGAAGAGGGAAACGCCCATCGTGATTGCCAGCGCGCGGAAAAACGTCCCATAAACGCCATGGATCGCAACAAGCGGGAGGAAAACGACGATCGGAGTAACTGTCGATCCGATCAGCGGCGCAGTAACTTCCTTCAACGCGCTGTAGATTGCCTGGAACCGTCCTTGCCCCAGATCGCGATGCAGAACGATATTCTCTATGACAACAATGGCATCATCGATGACCAGCCCAACGGCGGCCGCTAGTCCGCCTAGCGTCATCAAATTGAAGCTCTCGCCGAGCGCCTTCAGCACGATAAACGTGATTACGATCGTGATCGGAATGACCATGCCGGCCACGGCAGAGCTTCCCCAATCGCGCAGGAACGCAACGATTACGATCGCGGCCAGAACCAAGCCGATCAGGATCGCGTCACGCACACTACTGATCGAAGCCCGCACCAGCCCGGACTGATCGTAATATGGCACCAGCTTGATCCCAAGCGGCAACGACTTCCGAAGTTCGGCGATCTTGGCATTCACCTCATCGGCCACTTGAACCGTGTTGCTGTCGGGCTGGCGATTGATCGAGAGCAGTACTGCGGGCTTGCCGTTTGCGGTCACGATCGTGTATTTCGGCTTCGTCCCATTCGTGACCGTCGCGATGTCGGCGATGTGTATGGGGACTCCAGCGTTGTTAGTCTTAACCACGATCTGCCCGAGCTGTTCCGGGCTGCGAACCTGCCCATTTATGAGCCCGAGAACAAGCTGGTGGTTATCCTGAATGAGGCCCGGCGAATCGACGAGATTAGTTTTAGCGACGGCGTTCAGTATGTCCTGAACGGTGACCGAAGCGCTCAGCAGTTTCGACGGATCCGGGGTGATTAGAAATTCCGGCTCATCTCCGCCCTGGACTACGACGGTCGCAACTCCGCTCAGCCGGTTGATCTGCGGTTTCAGGGTATAGGTTGCCAGTTCCCAAAGCTGAGTTTGCGGCACCGTATCGGAGGTCACGCTAAAGCCTATAATGGGAAAGCTGGCGAAGGTCAGACGGTGCGTGTCGATCTTTGCCGTGGCCGGCAATGTGGTTTTTACATCGGCGACCGCCGAGTTCACCAACTGCAAGGTCATCACCATATCGACATTCCAGTTGAAGT
>DATLKS010000793.1:0-2636 GCA_035538255.1 Terriglobales bacterium | reverse complement strand
ATGAGAGTCCGCCTTACCGCGCTGACGCTCCGCCGCGGCTCGATCCGCGTACCAAAGTCAAGCCAAACAACAAAACATGGCGATTCGGGGGCAATGTGAAGCTCAGCGCAGTCTTTTTGCCGTCGAGTTGGAAAGAGTAGCCATAGACGTGAAACGTGCGATCGTCCCTTCCACCACCGCTTCCGACGCGATACGGTGTACTGGCTACTTCGGACTCCCCGCTGAAGTTTTCAGGCGTATACCAATCGCTGACGCTCTGAGAAAAGTCAGTCGAGGTACCGTCAGAGTACATGACTGTGAATGTCTGCGATTCCTGGTCGCCGTTAACACTGAGGGCCAGCATCCTCAGTTCATCGAATTTGCCGTGTGGTAGCGCAATGGTTCGGCTCGTAACTGCGTCTGGCGCATTTGCTGGGCCGAGTTTGAATGTGACTTCGTCCCAAACCTTCGTGGCGCCCAGCATTTCCGCCGGAAACGCGTAGCCCACTTGATCGAGACTCGATCTCGACTCAAACTCTGTTCCCGACGTATAGATTCCTGTTGCGTTGTAAACATGCGAAAGGTCGACGCCGACGGCACGCTTGCGGGGAAAAGACTTCGGGGGATTCGGCTTTGCTGTTGCATCGCGAGCGGACGAAAGCTCAACCCTCTCTTTGGGCTCTTCGGGTAGAAGCTGCAATGAGAGTCTTCTCAGGGGCGGCGGCGGACCGTGACGCAAAATTCCCAGAACTGCAATTCCAAGAACTACGGAGACGCTGCCCCACAACACTCGCTTTTTCCAACTCCTCCGAGAACCTTTGATGCCCACGCGCTCCTTGCGCCGAACAGTTGCAGTCGAGGCGGGCTGCTCAGAACCAATGGTTCTCTTCAGGCGCTGCAAATCTGTGCGAATTTCGACGGCGGATTGATAACGAAATTTACGATCTTTCTCCAGAGCCTTCAGAATGATTTCTTCCAATCTTGCGGGAACGTTGGGATTCAGCTGTCTCGGATCCTCCGGCGCACGATTCAAAATCGCCTCACGAACCACTTCCGGACCGTCGCCGCGGAAGGGCAAAATCCCCGTGGCCATTTGATAGAGCGCCACGCCAAATGAAAACAAGTCGGCCCGCGCATCGAGCAGTTCGCCTCGCACCTGCTCCGGGGACATGTACGTGAGCGTCCCCATCGCTTTGCCCATGACCGTAATCCCACCTGGTCCGCTTTCCACAGACACAACCGAAAGATTCGAGTGATGCTCGGAGGGACCCTCAGCGGTCAGCTTCGCCAGACCAAAATCGAGGATTTTGGCACTTCCGCGCTTCGTCACGAACACGTTGGCCGGTTTGATGTCTCGGTGAATGATGCCTTGGGCATGAGCTGCGCTAAGCGCATCGGCAATTTCTATACCCAACTCCAACGCTTCATTCAGCGGCAGCGGCTTGCCCGAAATATGATGCTCGAGCGTCCGACCGTCAAGAAACTCCATCGCAATGAATCGTTGAACTTCGCTTCCTCCGCCCCCTTCAAGGGGCAGCTCGCCAACATCATAAATGGTGCAGATGTTGGGGTGATTCAGTGCTGAGGCGGCTTGCGCCTCACGTCGAAAACGCTCCAGCGCGGCTGCGTCGTTTGCCATTTCCGCGGGTAGAAATTTCAAGGCTACGGCTCGATTCAATCTCCTGTCTTTGGCCTTATAAACAACCCCCATGCCGCCGCCGCCCAGCCTCTCGAGAACCTGGTAGTGTGAGGTGTTTCCGCCAACCGAGCCTTCGCTGGGGGAGATCGTCTTAGAGGAAGCAGTCGCCGGGGCCGACGACTCCTCAAATTGCACCGGAACCATAAAGCGGTAGCCGCGCCGTGCCAGCGTCTCAATGAATCGTGGTTGCTCGGCAGAATCGCCCAGTGCCTGTCGCAGCCGGTTCATGGCAGCACTGATGCTGTGCTCGAATTCGACAATCGTATCGTTCGGCCAAAGGCACTTGCGAAGTTCCTCTCGAGTCACCACACTGCCAGGGCGTTCGAGCAACGTCTTCAGTATTCGAAACGGCTGGTCTGGCAGCCGGACCGTCTTGCCTTCCTCGGCCCGCAACTCACCCGCGCGAAGGTCAAGCCGAAAGCCTGTGAAGTGAACTGCGACTGGGAACCGGGGGGATACCTGCATTCTTGGCCTCGTCTTCTTTGTATTCTACGTCGCATCCAAAGGCAAGGTTCCAGCTTCCACCGGATTAGACTGGCCCCGCCCCCGATCGTCGGGAAGCAATTATCAACTTGTCTTTTTCTCAATGCTCGAACCAGGTCTAACTCATTGATATTGTGCGACATCGCTTCGTGACCTAGAAATGAGGTAGTCGTGAAGCGCAGCGCATTGAAGCACCTGCCTGCATGAACCAGAGTCGCTAGTACACGCAAAACGGCGTGGCAGAGGGCGGCTTGCGATCTGGAATTCCCCACCGGTTAGCGGTCTCGATGAAGAAGCCAGCTTCCGCGCGGTCAGGCGTTGGGGGGCCGGAGGAGGCACGGCTATCCACCGCTCGAATCGTCAAAGCCATCGGCAAGAAATGCTGTTCGGCATTGAAATTCACTCTCGTGGTCGGCTCTGTTCTGTCGTCTCTTGGACTTGCCTTCGGCCAGACCCCTCCGGGACACAGGTCTCC
>DATLKS010000792.1:0-2689 GCA_035538255.1 Terriglobales bacterium | reverse complement strand
GAACAGGGTCCCGGCAAAGAGCAGTGTGTCGGCGACAAAATTGATCGCTGTGACTTGTTGTGACGCGCTGCGCGCGAGGAAGTAATCGGGCACATACAGGCCGAGAGTCAGCAGTACCATCAGCAATCCGGCTGATGTACTGGCGGAACTGGCATATTTCTTGACAAGCATTGCGATACCGAAGCCAAGCAGAAGAATTCCGGTGAGATATGCAATTACGTGCGGCAGCGGGACCCAGGTCGCGGTAGGTTTCTGGTCAGGCACTCCGGGCGAGAATTGGGGATAGAAAATATTCTCGATGCCAAAGTAGATGATGGCCAATGCTGTCCAGACCCTGGCCACGGCAGCTATCCTGTTCGAACTCTGCGGCCACTCGTTCCTGACTTCAGTTCCAAATAATGCCAAAGCTCCCATCGCAAATGTGGTCTCGCGGACAGGGAAGATCCAGTAGATGCGAGTCGCCGCATGCGCAATCGCATTCGGCAGATGCAGCAGAAGAACGAAAAGCCCAAACATGATCGCGAGGAAAGTCGTTGACCAGCGGATACATCGTCTGGCGACCAGGCTCAAGGCAGCGGCCAGATGAGCCACTCCCACGAAGTACGCGATGAACACGCGGACCGGCATCCATCTTGGAACTAATTCAGCGAGGCCCTTCGCTGCGGTAAAGTGCTCGCCTGCGAAAGCTGCCAGCGATGCGGCGATAAACGTAGGACCCAGAGCTGCGAGTCTGAAGACGCCGCGTGAAGTCGGCGTGAGCAGATCTCGTTTATAGGTAAGAATTCCGGCAGCAAGAAATGAAACTCCCAACACGGTTGGCCAAAAAACAGCGGGAGCAGTCATGGCGTCTCGCAGGACAAATGCTGAATGTAGCGACGCTACCACGAAATCAAGCAGTGCGTTCAAGCGCTCCTGGAGAAATTCATCCGATTCTGCTCAAAAGGAGGGAGCCCGAGGGGCACCAGTTCCGGGTGACGGCTTGACCCAGCGCGATTTCTCCATAGAGCTGTTAACATTCTCGCTTATGAAACCGCGAACCTGCCTTCTTCTAGCTCTCGTAAGCGCAGGAGTTTTGGCTGTCGCCTTGCACGCCGCCAGCGATCAACCCGCTACCTACACAACGCGCACCGTGGCGCTTCCCGATCATGGCAAGGGAACCATCGCGATGGATTATATTGCCTACGATCCCAAAACAGGATACGTGTGGGTTCCTGCCATTAACATCGGTTCAGTCGATGTCGTCGATACCAGCAACGACAGCGTTCGCGAGATCTCGGGTTTTGCTACCAATGAGGTGGAACTCGGCGGACGCAAGCGCACGCAGGGCCCCAGCGGCGTGTCGATTGGACAGGGGGTGGTCTACATCGGCGATCGAGCCGACTCCAGCATCTGCGCCGTCGATGAAAAGACGCTAGCCCGGAAAACCTGCGGGCATATCGATTCCACTCCCGACGGCGTGGTTTATGTCGCGCCGACGAAGGAAGTCTGGGTCACAGCGCCGCGCGACAATTCTGTCCGCATTCTGGACAGCGCCACTCTCGCGCAGAAGGAAAAGCTGACCTTTGAAGGTCGTCCCGAAGGTTATGCCGTCGATGCCAAGCGCGGCCGTTTGTACATGAACTACGAAGACAAGGACCTCACGACTGCCATTGATCTCAAAACGCGCAAAACCGTCGCCAAGTGGCCGTCGTCGTGTGGTGAGGACGGGCCGCATGGGATATCGGTGGATCAACAGGCAGGCTTCCTCTTCGTGGCCTGCAGCACGCGGGCGGAGGTGCTGGATGCCGGTCATAACGGGGAGAAGCTCTCATCGATCGACACCGGCGACGGCGTGGATGACCTCGCCTACTCGCCTGCCACTCACACCCTCTATGTAGGCGCAGCTCGAGCCGCACAGCTCACAGTTGCGCACGTGGACGACGCAGGCAAGCTTACGCTTGTCACCCAGGTGCCGACTCATGAAGGCGCTCGCAATGGAGTAGTCACGAAAGGTGACACCGTTTATCTTGCGCACTCTTCGCTCGGCCAATTGGCCGGGCTCATTGTGGCGTCGCCGGGTAAGCGATAATCCAGAGGCGGCGCATCTGCGTGAAGAACTGGTCAAAGTCGAGAAGCAAGATCGATCTTCTTACAACGTTCGCAATCCCCGCCACCCGGGGATTCTGCGGTACGACTATGAGAGTGCATATTGTGAACGCATTTGCGATTTTCCTTCTGCTAGGGCCAAGCCTGCTCTCGGCACAATCTTTAAACGGAGGCGCTCTAAACACAAGCGGCTTGGAACGCTCGACAGATCTTGACCTGCATAACGTCAAAGCAGAGCCGATCACCTATCTGGGACGTGCTGCCTTGCGTCTTACCGATGTGGGAGCGCCTGATCTCAGCGATGCTGGCCGACTCGCAGTAATTCGGAATAGCTCGTTTCAGGATGGAACGATTGAGGCTTCCCTCAGTGGTGACACGGCTCCCGATGCGGCCGCGAATTTGCGCGGCTTTGTCGGGATTGCGTTTCGGGTATCAACCGATGCGTCTCGTTTCGAGTGCTTTTATCTGCGTCCCAAGAACGGGCGCTCGGAAGACCAACTGCAGCGAAACCACTCGGCGCAGTACATCTCGATTCCGGGCTTTCCCTGGCAGAAGTTGCGGTCCGAAACTCCAGGCAAATACGAGTCTTATGTCGATCTTATTG
>DATLKS010000791.1:0-3341 GCA_035538255.1 Terriglobales bacterium | reverse complement strand
GCTGTCTAACTTTGGCCGTGAGCCGTTCTCGCTTTCCCCGGGCTTGTGCTCAGTAACCTGCGGATTCCTGCGAAAGCGATCAGGGTTCCTGACTGAAAGCGATCAGTAATCTTGCGCAATCCGATCAAGGGCTCGGAGCGTAGCGACGCTGGCGTCATGATTGTGGAGTAAGTGATCGGAATGGTCAAGCGTTTTCGTAGATGAGATTTCCGGAGCGAAGCGAAGGCTGGGGAGCAGCAGGAATAGAGGTGCAGGGGAAAGGGGCAGCAGCCTCTTTCCCCTGCTCGCGTGCATAGAGGGTGGGTTTTAGTTGAAGTCCGCGCGTAAACGCTCGTCTAACGTAAAATGGCGTTGCGCCGCAAAAAGTTTCGCGTCCGGATCGCGTAAGAGACGATCAGCGACTCGGTCCACGTCCAGCCTACCCGGCTTTCAGTTTTTTTGCATTCCACGTTCTCCGAGATGGCGCCAGTCTGCGGCGCACTCAGCTCATCCGCTTTCCCCTTCTTGGCCTGGATTGCATTTCTTGCGCATGGATTCCCCACGTAACTCGATGCGATGGGCGTTGTGAACTAAGCGATCCAAGATACCGTCGGCCAACGTCGGATCGCCGATCTGCTCGTGCCACTTGGCCACAGGGACCTGGGACGTGAGGACGGTGGAGTGCCGTTGATAACGCTCTTCGCAGATTTCCCAGAAGTCACGGCGTTCGTTTTCGGTCAACGGTGCCATGGCCCAGTCATCCACGACCAAAACCTCGACCCGACTCAAACGCGCCAGTAGACTGCGCAGACTGCCGTCGGCCCGCCCGACGCTGAGATCACGGAACAGATTGGAGGCCCGCGAATAAAACACGGTATAGCCGTCGCGGCAAGCTTTATGGGCGAGAGCACAGGCTAAGTAACTCTTACCTACGCCGGTGGGCCCGGTGATCAAAATGTGCTCGTAACGGGAGACCCATCCCGAGTCGGCGGCCAAAGAGCGCATCAGGTTGCGATCGAGGCCGCGGGTCGTGCGATAGTCGATATTCTCCACACAGGCATTGCCGCGCATTTTGGCGTAACGCAGTCGCCGAGCGAGAGCCTGATTCTGTCGCCACGTCCAGAGGCGATCGACCATGAGTGAGAGTTTCTCTTCAAAGGAGAGTTGCTGAGCATTTTCATCCTGCTCGAAACTACGCCAGGCCTCCACGAATGGCTCCAGCCGCAGGGTCATGAGTTTTTCGAGGGTGGGTTGATGCAGCATTTCTTTGTCCTCCTATCCGAAGTACTCGCCGCCGCGGATGTTGTCGTGCGCGATGGAGGGTTGCGGGTTGACGGTGGCTGTGGACAGCGCTTGTTGATCGAGGCCATGTCGCAACATGGAATCGATACTTTTGAAGCTGACGACATTCGTGAGCAGAGCCCGTTGCGCCGCTGCTTCCAACCGCAGCATGGGATATTCCTGTCCTAGGCGGATAATGCCCAGACAGGATCGATAGCCCATCTCGGGATGCGGATAGGAGGCGAGGATCTGTTCCACCACCTGCGCCGTGTGGGGACCTACGCTTTGCGCCCACTGGATGATGCGTGAGGGTGGCCAGTCCAGATTCGCTTGATGCGACTTGGGGCGATGCTCCGCCAATGTCGCCGCTGTGTATGTCTTCTGCAGGCGTACGTGCGAGGCCACGCGTACGCCCCTGTGGAAGATCTCTAGGGTGGTAGGCGTCGCCCGCACCTCGACTTTCTGATGCACCAGTGGATAGGGGACACTATAGAAACAGCGGTCGAAGGCGATGTGGTAGTCGATATTCACCGTAGCCTGCGACCAGAGGGAGAGATCGAAGCGCTCGCCGGGCAGCGGTCGCATGGCGGGGCGATCGACCTCGAGGAATAGTTTGTAACGGGAGCCGTCCCGCTTTTTGAACGGGTGATGGTTGAGTTTCTCCAAGAGCTCGCGCATAGCCCGGTTGAGTTCCACCACGGAAAAGAACTTGCGATGGCGGAGGGCCGCCAGAATCCAGCGTTCGGCAATCAGGACACCAACCTCGACTTTCGCTTTGGCGAAAAGCGTCTATTGCAGACCGTGGCAATGATGGCGCACAAGTTTTCACCGTCACCCATCCTTTCCATCCACTAAAGGGACAGAAGTTCGAAATCCTCGTTATTCGCAACAACTGGGGTGGAGATCGAGTTTCGTATCTAGGTCCAGGGGGGCGTCTGCGTACGCTGCCGCTCGAATGGACCGATGTCCACAAGCCTGATCTGGTGGTCACGATCGGTGCTGGCCGCGCCTGCTTTCGCGCCGATCTGCTGCGTCAATTGCGCACGCTGATCGACGAACAGATGGCCCAGAGGGAGACCGCAGTATGTTAGGCAAATTATGTGCAATGTGTCTTGGTAAATATGTGCGATTAGCATTTCGTCGGAAAAGGCGATGGCTAAGGAGAGTAACCATGTTTGCTAATAAAATGGCGGGTCTGCGTGCGGTAAGAACTATTCTTTCGTTGCGTTCTCTGGCATGATGACACATAATTACGGAGACATACATGCCAAAGGATTCCCGCCAGCGGGTGCGCCGTCAGCAAGCCTTGAGCGGACAGGGCGCCGCCCACCCGCACCCCGAGGCTGTAACCGATCCTCTTTTTCGAGACAGCGCATTCTTCGATCCGAACGATCTGGTGCAGGTCAAGTACGAGATGCTGCGCAGCGTTCAGAAGGAAGGCCGTGCGGTGGTGGAGGCGGCCCAAGCCTTCGGCCTGTCCCGCCCGGTCTTCTATGTCACTCAAGAGGTGTTCCAGCGCGAAGGTCTACCAGGACTGGTGCCGCGGAAGCGCGGGCCCAAGCGACCGCACAAGCTCAACGACGAGGCGATAGCTATCCTGCTCCAGGCGATAAAAGAAGCTGGCCGCATGCTCAAGGGCGAGGAACTGGCGTCGCTTCTCATGCGGCGCCATGGCATCGAGGCACATCCGCGCAGTATCCTGCGTCGCCTGCTTCCCTATATCCGGCAAAAGGAAAAAAAACGCCGATGATCGTGGACGCTGCAAAGCCCGACGCCACGCAGTACACCGCGCAGTACGAGCTGCTTCGCTCCCAAATTATCGCTACGATGCGGAACGCAGGTCAGGGAGATACTGCAGGTGCGCCGCGAGGCGTTGGTCTGGCTCTGCTCCTGAGCGAGGGTATGCCCGGATGGCTCAAGACGGTGGAAGCGGTGCTTCGCGCGGCACGGGCGCCCCGGCCAGTCCTTCATCCCTAGTCGCACAGCACCGCTTACGCGGCAGTCACGCCCAACTCCTCTTCAGAACTCCGCACATCGCCATTCGACGCCCCCGGACAACAACAAAAAAAAGGAAAACACGG
>DATLKS010000790.1:0-7886 GCA_035538255.1 Terriglobales bacterium | reverse complement strand
AGAATCGTGCAAGAGTGGTTTCGGCACGCAAAGGAGTAGATGTCGCGCAACGCACGCTGGATATCGAACAGAAGAAGCTCGCGCTGGGCGCATCGACCAGCCTGCAGGTACTTCAGGTTGGGCGAGATCTGGCGGTAGCTGAATCGACTCTCGTGACTGCGACCACAGCGTATGCGAAGTCGCGGGTAGAACTGGATCGCTCTATCGGTGCTACGCTTGTGAACAACGGCATCAGCATTGACGATGCAGAGAGCGGAGTCGTTCGCGGGCTGCCTAAAATGTCCGGGGTAGCCAGCGCAACTCAGCAATAGCTGATCCTTTAAATCCGGAGGAGCAATGCCCGTCAGCAGCGTTGAGCAAGGCGAGACGACAAAAACCAGCACAGCCTTAGCTCCGCGAATTTTGGTGGCCGATGATCAAGCTGACGTTCGTGAGGCGTTGCGTCTGCTTCTTAAAGGCGAGGGCTACCGCATTGATGCCGCAGCTTCGCCCGAAGCGGTGATGGAAGAGCTGGCTTCGGGCGAGTTCGACATTCTGCTGATCGATCTCAACTACTCGCGAGATACCACTTCGGGAGAAGAGGGCCTCGAACTACTCTCGAAAATCCAGGGCGCCGATAGCGGTCTTCCTGTGATCGTGATGACGGCTTGGGGCAGCGTGAACATCGCCGTCGAAGCCATGCGGCGCGGTGCGCGCGATTTCATTCAGAAGCCATGGGAGAACGAGCGCTTGGTAAGCATCCTGCGGACGCAGATGGAGCTTAGCCGCGCGCTTAAACGCGCACAACACCTGGAGGCTGAGAATCGCCTGCTGCAAGCGCAGGGACGTCCGACATTCATCGCCGAGTCAAAGACGATGCAACCTGTGCTGGAGTTGATCGCCCGCATCGGACCCAGCGATGCCAACGTGCTGATTACCGGCGAGCATGGTACCGGGAAGGAAGTCGTTGCGCGCACTTTGCACATGCTTTCAGGCCGCGCCTCGCGTCCGATGGTGACAGTGAACACCGGCGGTCTGCCCGAGGGAACTTTCGAGAGCGAACTGTTCGGGCACGTAAAGGGAGCTTTTACCGACGCGCGCACTGATCGTATCGGGCGCTTTGAATTGGCAGACAAAGGAACGATCTTCCTCGACGAAATCGCGAACGTGCCCATCAAGCAGCAGGCCAAACTGCTGCGCGTGCTCGAAACCGGTGAGATGGAGCGCGTCGGATCATCGAAGACCAAGAGTGTCGATGTCCGGGTGCTGTCGGCAACCAATGCCGATTTGAAGGGCGAAAGCGCGAAAGGAACTTTTCGCGCCGATCTCCTGTTCCGCCTCAACACTATCGAGATTCATCTGCCACCGCTTCGCGAACGCCGCGAAGATATTCCCCTTTTGGCGCAGCACTTCCTCAAGTCCTATGCTCAGCGTTATCGCAAGCAGGCACAGCGCTTCGATCCCGCCGCCATGCAAAGAATGCTCGAATATTTCTGGCCGGGAAACGTCCGCGAGCTCGACCATTCCGTCGAGCGTGCGGTCCTGCTCGCGCAGGCGGACGCGATACGTCCGAGCGACTTAGGACTAACGGACAAGCGGGAAAGCACAAGTTCGATCGAGGAAATGAGCCTTGAAGAAGTAGAATCGCTGCTCATTCGCAAGACGCTGACGCGGTACTCCGGCAATATAAGTCACGCAGCGGAAGCGCTGGGACTAAGCCGGAGCGCGCTGTATCGTCGTATCCAGAAATATGGCCTTTGAGCTCGACATCTTCGGGCGCGCTACGACCACCTCTTCTCGGCGTCAAAAGAAAAAACAGTTGAGCTTCGAGAAGCGCTTTCTGCTGTTCGCGCTAGGCGCAGGATTGTTTCCGCTCGGAGTTTGCGAACTTTTCCTGTGGCTTGGCAGCTATTCCTCCCAAACGCAATGGACGCTCACGTTTTTTCTTGTCCTTGCTTGGCTCATCGGGGCATTCACGTTGCGCGCGCAGGTGATTCGTCCTCTGCAGACGCTCTCCAATATGGTGGCCGCGCTTCGCGAGGAAGACTTCTCGTTCCGCGCGCGTCGTGCCAGCCGCAATGATGCGCTCGGCGAACTGGTGCTCGAAATCAATGCCCTCTCCGACACTCTTCAGAGCCAACGTCTCGGATCGATGGAAGCTGTGGCGCTTCTGAAGAAAGTACTAATGGAAATCGATGTCGCAGTCTTCACCTTCGATCCGCAGCAGCGTCTTCGCATCGTGAATCGCGCTGGAGAGCAATTGATGGGCATGACGCAGGAACGCATGATGGGACGCACCGCCCAGGAGCTTCGCCTCGCCACTCTGCTCGACCAGCCCGGTGGACGCACGTTGCGCATGAGCTTTCCCGGACGCGAAGGACGATGGGCGATTCAGCAAACATCGTTTCGCGAGCGCGGCGTCCCGCACCAACTACTGCTGATCTCAGATCTGAGTCGCGCGCTGCGTGAGGAAGAGCGGCAGGCTTGGCAGCGGCTGATCCGTGTGCTCGGACACGAGTTGAACAACTCGCTGGCTCCCATTAAATCTATCGCCGGGACGCTGCGATCGCTCGCAGCGCGTCCTAACCGGCCCGCAGACTGGAACCAGGACGTTGAGCGCGGACTCGAGGTCATCGAGAGCCGTGCCGATGCCCTCAGCCGCTTTATGCAGGCATACACCAAGTTGGCTCGGCTGCCGGCGCCTACATTCAGCCGCGTGCAAATTGGCGCACTTGTTCGCCATGCTTCTGGGCTGGAGGCACGTCTGCCGGTTGAAGTCGTGGCCGGCGATGAAGTGGCGTTGGAGGGCGATCCCGATCAACTGGAACAGTTGCTGATCAATGTCGTGCGCAATGCCGTAGACGCTTCGCTCGATCCCTCGATCCGAACTCCCGGATCGGTACAGATCGGATGGCAGGTCAATGGTCAATCAGTGGAGGTCTTTGTGCGTGACCAGGGGCCAGGGTTACTGAACAGCAATAACCTCTTCGTCCCCTTTTTCACGACCAAATCGGGCGGAAGTGGAATTGGCCTGGTGCTGAGCCGGCAAATAGCCGAGGCGCACGGAGGCACGCTTACGCTGGAGAACCGAAAGGACGTTCGCGGCTGCCAAGCAACGCTACGGTTACCACTAGATTCCCACGGCTCCGTTCAGTAGCAGCGCGGCAGCTCCCGTGGTCAGAGAACAGCCTTTCGTTTTTCGAGAAGGAATCTTAGAAGGATCTTAGAGAACGGATCCGCGTCTCAATTCCGTCTTCCCGCGGGCGCCGAAGGTCCGAATGCCTCGATCCATTGCTTTTGCGCTAGCGGGGATTTGCTGTTTGGCATCGAAAGCAAAAGACATATCGGGTCATACAAATTGAAGCCTCTGAGACTTCGAATACTGCAGGCGGTGTCTAGATGGGAGTGCTCATTGCATTCACTTTTGTCGTGCTCGGAATCCTGAGCTTTGCGGGAAGGTGGCCGTCTCGCACCACGGCAGGCCAAGGTGACCACCGTAATCAGCGAAGGCTCGGCCTGATTCTGGTTACTATTGGCATCATTCTGTTCGCGCTCGTTCTCAATTATCCGCGGAGTCCCTGACCCTATCTACGTACCAGAACTCGACACACAATTTGACAAAAAGATTCGCTGCAGGAGCGTTTTCACGAAGACTTCAGTAATGGCGGTTCTCAGCGCAGGTAATCTTGTTGCTTTGCGGGTGGCCGGTTAGCCTAGAGGCACACTGGATACTGAAAGGAAGTTCCTGTGAGCGTGGCTATCGTGTTGGTGGCAGTCCTGGCAGTCTCCTCCATACTCAGGCTGCAGTCACAAAAGAAGTAATCCGTAAGACGCGCGGTTCTTCCGCTAATGTCGCCTGACAGCATTTCCTCTCCATTCAGGCTGATTTCACCGTTCCCAGATTCGGCGTTTCCGCCTTTCTTTTCCAACGGCGCTCGCTTGATTCCCCAGCGAACTTTCGCGTTGCGAGCGCTATGGGCAAGCCAACCAGAAGCATGTGCTCGATGAGATTCACCACAAACAATCCGAAATTGAAAGGCTGTCTGTGAATGGCTGAGAGCGGAATCACCATGTAATTCATGAAGAAGTAAACAGCCACACCGTAGAGCAGTCCGGAGCGGATCGCATTTCGCACCATGAACGCGAGTCTGCGGCTGGCGAGGTAGTACACGGCGGCCGCTGTAAATGAAATGAGGAAATGCAGGAACAGACCGAGTGCAGCCGTCTTGGCGCCGCCCTGAAAAGCGGAGCGGCCTAGAAGTCCGCTTGCGATGCCTTGCAGAAGTCGAAGTGACCGCACACCTAGCGAGCCGTACAGCGCAAAGGCATATGCGATGTCGAGGACACCGCATAGCAGACCACCCCAGGCGATGGCACGGACTGCATTCTGATCGGGCGAAGCCTCTGGTTTCCCGGGAGTCACAGGCGCTCCTTGACGGGAAGCGGCATGAGCACGCCTGCACTCCTGCGCAGCGCACGGCGCGCTCAGCTACATCCCGCGATTCTGAGAATGCAACGGAGTGCTGCCCTAGTCGCACACGATTAGCTTTTTCGCAGCAGATTAGGACTAGGAACCGAGCCGGCTACTTCCTTAGGGTCTTCGGCGAAACGCCGAGAACACGCCTCATGTGAGCTGCGAGGTGGCTCTGGTGTGAGAAGCCGGTCTCAAGCGCGACTTGGCTCACGGGAAGATTTCCTCTGCGCAGCAGTGTTGCTGCCCGATCTACCCTTCGGCGGATTACGTACTGATGCACCGGCATGCCCATAGTCTTGTGAAACAGGACCTTACAATGGGAGACGCTCAGTCCGGCAACATCGGCGATCGCCTGCAGCGAGAGATCTTCACTCAAATTGTCCTCAATGTAGGAAAGCACTTGTTTCAATTTGCGCGTCGAAAAGCCGCCTTGGAAATTCGAGAATCGCTGGAGCGAGCTATGGCTGGCGACGAGCTGGCAGGCCATCGCGGTGGCCAGACTGTCCATATAAAGCCGGCCGCCGGAGCAGCCAGTTTCCATCTCGGCTTTCAACGCCCAGGCGATGTGCTCAAGGCGCGCATCTCGCGCCTGAAACCGATTTCTGATCTCAAGCCGAGAGGGATCGGCATCCAGGTCTTCAACAGCGCGATTCACCAGCGCAGGCCCAAGGGTGACCACCAGGGTGGTATCGCGTTCCTTGAGTTCCCAAGTCCCCCTTAGTCCAGGTGGAATGATGTCGATATCGCCATGAACTGCGCTGCCCGAATGTGAGATTCCCGCCCGGCGGCATGTCATAAACGCAGACGGCCCAACGTGAATAGAGACAATCGCCTGCGCAGATCCTGAGAACTCAACCACTCCAGGGTCGTCGGACATGAGGGTTACGCGAACGTTCTCAGTCGAGCCCTGAAAGTGGATCTCCCGCTGTGTGGGGCTTGATAACAAGGTAGAGCTGGCCTGCTGCATGTGATTACCGTGAGCCGCAGGAACATCTTTACAAGGCCGGGTCCGTGAGTCGAGCAAAATCGGACGATAAATAGCAGGCGCAGTCCGACCTAGAACCAGCTTTCCACATTACCATTCGCCGACTTTCTTCAGCTTCCTGATCTTGCGTTTGATCAGGTCGCGTTTCAGCGCGCTTACGTGCGAGATGAACAACCTGCCGTTGAGGTGATCGGTCTCGTGTTGCATGGCTCGCGCCAGCAGTTCTTCGCCCTCAGATTCGAACCACTTGCCTTCTGCATCCTGAGCGCGGACCGTGCACTTCATCGCGCGGGTTACATTTTCGCGGAAGTCTGGGAGACTGAGACAGCCTTCGCTGTGCGTCTGGCGGCCTTCTTTCTTGATGATCTCTGGATTGATAATTACCAGCTTAGCGGCAGGATCTTCCTTGAACGAGCAGTCAATTACCGCAATGCGTTTTGAAATGCCGATTTGGGGCGCGGCGAGTCCAACTCCGTGAGCGGCATACATCGATTCGAACATGTCATCGATCAATTTCTTCAGCTCGTCGTCAAAAACTGCGACTATAGAGGCAGGCTTTTCCAGAACGGGATCGCCATACTTCACGATGGGATAGATCATTCGTCGTGTGTGTTCAGTACTCTGCGATCTGTTTGCAATAGGACTTGTAGTTTCGCTCGAATTCCGTGACGGAATCGCCGCCGAACTTTTCCAGGGCAGCGCGCGCAACGGTGAGCGCAACCATAGCTTCCCCCGCCACTCCCGCAGCAGGCACTACGCACACATCGGAGCGCTCGTAGGCTGCCTTCACCGGTTCGCGCGTAGCAAAATCCACCGACTCGAGCGGACGACGAAGCGTCGAGATCGGCTTGAGGTACCCGCGAACGACGATGTCTTGGCCGTTCGAGATACCGCCCTCAAGGCCTCCGGCATTGTTGTGCGCGCGAGTAAATCGGGTGAAATGATCGTCACCGTTCAGCCCCTTTTGCTCGGCGGCGTAACCGATGGCATCGTGTACCTGAGAACCAAACGACACGGCAGCATGTACGCCCCGGCCGATCTCAACCGCCTTTACCGCCTGCAGAGACATGACGGCGGCCGCGAGCTGTGCGTCCAGGCGCTCATCCCAATTCGCATAGGTGCCTAATCCGGGAGGAACATGGTGGGCGATCACCTCGAAAATTCCCCCGACCGAATCGCCGGTCCGCAGCGCCTGATCGACTTCAGCCTTCATCCGCTGCTCGGCTGCGGAGTCAACGCATCCCAGCAAAACCTCATCTTTTTGGGCCAACGCTTTGACCTGCTCCCATTCTGGAACACCATCGTAGCTCGCCCTTCCGATGGCAACTACATGACTGAGCACGTCAGCCTCAATTATTTTCAGGAGCAGCTTAGCCAGCGCCCCAACAGCGACGCGCGCCGTGGACTCACGCGCCGACGCTCGCTCCAGCACGTATCTTGCTTCAGGCAGGTTGTACTTGATGGCACCTGCGAGATCGGCATGTCCGGGGCGCGGCGAAGCTACGCGCTTGTGCTTGGCTGGATCGCCAACGCCAACGGGCAGCGCCTCTTCCCAATTTTTCCAGTCACGGTTCTCGATGCGCAGAGAAACCGGCGATCCGATGGTCTTGCCATGACGCACTCCGGAAACGAACTGCGCCGTGTCGCGCTCGATGCGCATCCGTCCGCCGCGTCCGTAACCCTGCTGCCGGCGCCACAGTTCGTGATTGACGAACTCCTGATCGACTTCGACGCCTGCAGGAATGCCGGAGATCACGGCAATGAGAGCCTCTCCATGAGATTCGCCGGCGGTGCAGAAACGAAGCATGAATCGTAGATTTTAGCAGTACTCGGGATACAGGCCTTTACTCTGCTTTCGAATCGAAATGAAAAAGGCCGGCGAAATTGCCGGCCTGGAGCTATCTGAATTTGCTACCGCGGAGTGGTCGATTGTTGTGGCATTTGTGGTTGCTGTGTTTGTGGTGTTTGCATCTGCTGTTGGCTGGGCTGCTCCGCGGCCGGTTGCAGGCTCTGATTTTGGTACTGCCCGTTCTGGTACTGCTGTTCAGCCGGACCAGTTGACGGCATGCCTTGCGCTGATGCTACCGTGCCGATCGGCTCGCCCGAGACGACCATCTGTACGCGCCGGTTCTGCTGTCGTCCTGCGGCTGTTGCATTGCTGGCCACTGGATCGTTTTGGCCGAATCCCTGCGCCGTCACATTGTTGATGTTGATACCTTGCGCGGTGAGGTAATCACGCACAGTCATCGCACGCTGCTCTGAAAGACGCTGGTTGTACTCGGGTGTGCCCGTGCTATCGGTATAGCCCTCCACCTGCACTTTGAGATCGGGATATGCAAGCAGAATCCCGGCGACCTTTGCCAGCTTCTCCCTTGCACCGGGTTTGAGCGTGTACTTATTTGTGTCGAACAGTACATCTGACATGTTGACGATCAGACCGCGAGCTGT
>DATLKS010000789.1:0-1989 GCA_035538255.1 Terriglobales bacterium | reverse complement strand
GCCGACCAGTTGATTGGCCATGAGCACGCGCCGCACGCCGTGCTCGTGGGCCACGCGCGTCTGATGTGCAGTCGCGAGCGTGATGCCCCACGCTCCCGCCTCCAACTGCCTGTGAAATAGCTTGGGCGCCATGGTCGTCTTGCCATGCGGCGCCAGCTTGGCTCCGTAGGCAGCGGCGAACGATTGCATCCACTTCAAGTTGTGCCCGAGCTTGTCTTCGTAGAGAACCGCGGTGGGGAGACTCAGATCTTCGTGCAGCAGGTTCCATCCCAGATTAGGAATCTCTTCGGCGCCGAGCGCACGATCCATTTGTCCCAGTCCTTTATTCAGCGGTTGGATAAGCGCCAGCGGCTCCAGCGTGGC
This sequence comes from Terriglobales bacterium, assembly GCA_035538255.1. Classification (GTDB taxonomy): domain Bacteria; phylum Acidobacteriota; class Terriglobia; order Terriglobales; family Acidobacteriaceae; genus Gp1-AA112. The sequence continues at coordinate 1,626 of DATLKS010000789.1, read as the reverse complement.
TAATGGATATCGGCTGTTAACCTTTGTATGATTCATCGGACATCGCCTCGACACCTACACGTGATCTGCCTTGGTTTGCTCGGCGGTGTAATTGTTGCATTTTTTCGGAGCTGGTGTGCCCATCTGCGACACGATTATTGGCAACGTAAGCATCCTCGATGGAACTGGTGGTGAAGCACGTCCGAGAAGCGTCGCCATCGAGAGAGAGCGAATCACCGCGGTTGGCGACCTTCATGGTTACTCGGCACAAGAGACGATCGACGGCCACGGCAGCGTGCTCGCCCCTGGATTTATCGACGTGCACACGCATGACGATCTCTATGTCATTCGCCGCCCGGAGATGCTGGCAAAGTTGTCACAAGGTGTGACCACAGTGATCGTCGGCAACTGCGGCATCAGTGCCGCGCCCGTCGAACTGAACGGCAGGCTGCCCGATCCCATGAACCTGTTGGGCGAAGCCACCTCATTTCGTTATTCGAGGTTTCGGGACTACGTCGCTGCTGTCGAAGCATCGCGTCCCTCATTAAATGTTGCTGCACTCGTTGGGCATACGGCCCTGCGCAACAACCACATGGATCGATTGGATCGTGCGGCGACCGCCGACGAAATTACCCGGATGCGGTCGCAGCTCCGCGAGGCGCTCGACGGGGGAGCGCTTGGCCTCAGCACTGGCCTCGCTTATCTGTCGGCAAACTCGGCTTCGACGGAAGAAGTGGTCGGTTTGGCCGAACTCTTATCTAAGGCCGGTGGAATCTACACCACTCATCTGCGCAATGAGGCAGCTTCCGTGCTGCCGGCGATGGAGGAAGCATTTCGGATCGCCTCGCTCGCAAACGTGCCTGTCGTGATTTCCCACTTGAAATGCTCGGGAATCGATAATTGGGGACGCAGCTCTGAGGTTCTGCAATCGCTGGAAGCCGCTCGCACTCGACAGACAGTTAGCTGCGATTGCTATCCCTATGCAGCCAGCTCGAGCACGCTCGATCTGCGTCAAGTGGATGAACGCGTGACCATCACGATTACCTGGTCGGACCCGCATCCCAAAATGGCGGGTAAGACCCTTTCGGAGATTGCGCAGGTGTGGCAGACAGCGTAGATCGAAGCCGCGCGGCGACTGCAACCAGCCGGTGCGATCTACCACTCGATTTCAGAAGATGACATGCGCGCTATCCTGCGGCACCCAGCGACGATGATCGGCTCCGACGGACTTCCGAACGATCCTTTGCCGCATCCCCGACTTTGGGGTACATTCCCACGCGTGCTTGGCCGCTATGCACGCGAACAGCGCTTGTTTTCGCTGGCTGAAGCTATCCGCAAGATGACCAGCTTGCCCGCAGTCCGATTTGGGTTTAAGGATCGTGGCCGAGTGCAGGAAGGCTACTGCGCCGACCTAGTGTTGTTTGATCCTGAAACTGTGTGCGACACGGCAAGCTTCGGCGATCCGGTCCGATCCGCCGCAGGAATTGAAGCAGTCTGGGTGAACGGCATTCTTTCGTACCGAAATGGTACTGCGACAGGCAAGCGAGCCGGCCGCTTTCTCCCGCGCCAGCCGATTTCGATTGAGGCGCACGAAGCTGTCTCCGCCCCATCCACTCTATGATCGACCATCACGGCGCCTTCCTTCTG
>DATLKS010000788.1:0-4978 GCA_035538255.1 Terriglobales bacterium | reverse complement strand
AAGTCCATTTTCATGTACGCGTGGAGCAGATCTTCGCCGTACGTCACCACGCCGTGGTTAGCCATTAAGATGACTTCATGCTTCGGAATAAGGAGACCGAGTGCTTCGGCTAATTCCGGAGTACCAGGCGTGGCGTATTCGGCCCAGGGGACTCCTCCTAGGCCGATGACCGCTTCGCAGACGAGTGCAGGATTAAGGGAAATTCCTGCTGCAGCATACCCAGTGGCGACCGGCGGGTGGGCATGGACTACGGCATTAACCTCCGTGCGCATTTTGTAGATCAGCAAGTGCATGGCGATCTCGCTCGACACACTTCGTCGTCCGGCGAGCTTGTGTCCCTGCATATCGACCACTACCAAGTCCTGCGGCCGCATCATACCCTTGCTGATACATGTTGGGGTGATGAGGATCGACTGGCAATCGAGTCGCACCGACAAGTTGCCATCAGTGGCAGCGACGTAGCCACGTTCGTGCAAGAGCTTTCCGAAGTGGACGATGTCCTGTCTATATTTGACTTCCTCTTTCATGACGCACCTCTAGCCACTCCCTATGCTGTACCTGCACTCACGATCATCTCGACTTGCCAGTACGTCAGAAAATTGCTTCGAGTCCTGCCATTACGCCCACGTCCTTCTGGGGGTGGTTGTTATAGCTCAACGCCTCCCAAGCAGTTGAACAAACTCGTCGGACTGAGCTGGAGCTTACGAAGAGAGTCGTACAGGGTCGCTTTGTGCACTTGGTCCGCCTCCGCCAATTAAACTTACAAACTCTAGTTCTCGTACAGCAGCACGCCCTCGGTTTCCTGCGAGTCCACCGGACGGTAGTACAGCTTGTTTTCCTCGAGGAAGACCTCGATGAACGCCGGCCGCGTGGTGATGGTGCCTTGGATCAGCGCCTCCGACAACGGATCTTCGACGTACTTCTGCAAGGCACGCCGCAGCGGACGCGCGCCGTAGCTGCGATCGCTGAGTGTCTGACTGAGGACCCACTTCTTGGCCTCGCCGGTTACGGTCACGGTGATTGATTTCTGCGCCAGATTCTGGTTCAGCTGGCTGACCATAAGGTCCAGGATCTGAATGAGGTCGTTCTCAGTCAGCGCGCTGAACAGGATGATTTCGTCCAACCGGTTCAGGAACTCGGGGTTGAAGGTGCGCTTGACCTCGTTCCTCACCAGATCCTCGACCTTGTCGGAGATCATGTCTTCCTTGGTTGACTGGAAGCCCAGGCCTTCGCGCTTCTGCAAGTGGCGCGCGCCGATGTTCGAAGTCATGCTGATGATGGCGTTCTTGAAGTCCACCGTATTGCCCAAACCGTCGGTGAGCTGGCCGTCTTCAAACACTTGCAACAGGATGTTGAAAACATCCGGGTGCGCCTTCTCGATTTCGTCAAGCAGAACCACCGAGTATGGCGCGCGCTTCACGCGTTCTGTCAACTGGCCGCCCTCCTCGTAGCCCACATATCCCGGAGGCGAACCGATCAGCTTCGAGACCGAGTGCTTTTCCATGAACTCGGACATATCGAAGCGCACCAGCGACTTCTCGCTGCCGAACATGAACTGCGCCAGCGTGCGGGCCACTTCCGTCTTGCCGACGCCCGTGGGACCGAGGAAGAGGAATGAACCGATGGGCCGGTTCGGGTTCTTCAGGCCGGCACGCGAGCGGCGGATGGCGCGGGCCAAGGCAGTGATCGCTTTGTCCTGCGAGATCACGCGCTTGTGCAACTCTTCTTCGATGCGCAGCAGCTTCTGCGATTCTTCTTCCTTGATCGAGGTGATGGGGACGCCAGTCCAGCGCGATACCACATCCTCGATGTCCTCCCGACCGACAACGCCGGTGGAGGATTCATCGAGGTGGTATTTTTCGCGAAGGGCGCGCAGGTTCTCGCGCTCTTTGCGTTCCTCGTCCGAGTAGAAGCGCGCCTTATCGAACTCGTTGTTCGCGATGGCGTTTTCCATACGATGGACGATGAACTTGATGCGCTTCTGGACCTCCGTGATCTCCTCAGGCAATGAGGTCTGGCGCAGCTTCACGCGCGCTCCCGCCTCATCGATGAGATCGATTGCCTTATCGGGAAGGAAGCGGTCCGGAATATAGCGATTGGAATGCGCTACAGCGAAGTTGATGGCGTCGTCGGTGTAAGTGACCGCGTGGAACTTCTCGTAGCGGTCCTTAATGCCGAACAGAATCTTGGTGGCATCGCCTTCTTCCGGCGGCGGAACCTTGACGGCCTGGAAACGGCGCTGGAGCGAACGGTCTTTTTCGATCGACTTGCGATACTCGCCCGGTGTAGTCGCGCCGATACACTGAATTTCACCACGCGACAAAGCCGGTTTCAGGATGTTGGCCGCGTCTAACGAACCTTCGGCAGAACCCGCGCCTACCAGCGTGTGCAGCTCATCGATGAAGATGATGGCGTTCTGCGACTCCATCACCTCCTTCATGATGGTCTTCAGGCGCTCTTCAAACTGGCCACGATATTTGGTGCCCGCCACGATTAATGACAGGTCAAGGGCCAGGATGCGCTTATCTGCCAGGAACGACGGAACTTCGCCATCGGCGATACGCTGCGCCAGTCCTTCGACGATGGCAGTCTTACCGACGCCCGCCTCGCCGATCAGTACTGGGTTGTTCTTGGTGCGGCGGCAGAGAATATGAATCACGCGCTCCAGCTCGCTTTCACGTCCCACCAGCGGATCGAGCTGGGTATCGATCGCGGCCTGGGTCAGGTCGCGGGAAAACTCACTCAGCACGGAAGACTCGCGCTGACGCTGGGGCTGAGCTTTTTCCTGGCTGGTACGGGCCAGTTCCTCGCGGATGGTCGAAAGGTGTAAGCCGCGTTCGTGCAGGATCTCGGCGGCGAAGCACTTCTCTTCACGCAGCAGTCCCAACAAAAGATGCTCGGTTCCAACGTGCTTGTGCGAAAGGCGCTCAGCCTCCTCGGCAGCGTTAGCCAGAACCCGCTTGCACTCGTTGCTCAACGGGAGATCGACCGACGTCGAAACCTTCTCCCGGATGGTGGTGTGCCCCTCAATCTGCTTGCGGATGGACTCGACCGAGGCATGAGAACGCAGGAACCGGTTGGTGAGAGCTTTGTCTTCGCGCAGAAGTCCCAACAGCAGGTGCTCCGTCTCTATGTAAGGAGAACCGAACTGACTGGCCTCGTAGCGCGCAAAGAAGATGACGCGCCGTGCTTTCTCCGTGTAGCGTTCGAACATTTCGAACATATAAATCCTCTCCCCGCCAAGTTCACCGATGCCGGTATACAGCTGCACGAGAACCTTGAATGACCCTCCTTCCAGGCACACCGCTTTACAGAGACGCACTTCTCGGGGTCGGATCTGTTACCGAAGCGACGGACAGTCGCGTTCTTTTCTTCAATAAAGCCAGAGAGACACTAGAGTTTGTGAGTTGACCTAGGCAGCCTCACTGCGATGCGCCATACAGCGGTTAGTTTGCGATGTGTTCTGTAGAGCATGCAAGGCGTACATCGCGTCATCCAGAGCCTCTCCCTGTTCGATGTTGCCTCCGGCTAGGTGAAACAACTCCCATGCCCTTAGTGCAAGTGCCGTCTCTGCTTGCTCAATGCGCCCCCGGGAGTTTGGTGATTAGGAAATTCTTTATCGAATTTGTTCTGTAACCAGCTCATGCGCCTTCTCTGACGCGGAACCGAGCTTTAAACCAGGATTTCCGTTTTGGGCGCCTCAAACAGGGGCACTGTACCCACCTACAATTGTGGACTTGGCGGCCGTGAGGCTGAACAACTAGTTCCGGACGATTGAACCTACTGACTCGTCATCCACATTGCCCCGTGACCCAACTCTCAAGTGCTTGGGTTCACCGAGTAGCCTTTGTGAAACTCTTTCCCGGTTCACATGGGGGGAACAGACGATGGAGGCTTGGTTAAGCAGCCTCGTGCGTAACGGGAATGCGCTCAAATCTCACATCAACCGGTTCGTGCCGCCCGATATCTTTCGTAAACTTTCCGGGCTTGATCCGCTGTTTCCTCGGATTCTGTCGCCCGAATCGCATTCAAAATTTCCGTTTTCAGAACGGACAACTCTACTGACCCCATACAGCAGCTCTCTTGTGTCAGGCCCTGATCATCGCGTGTAAGAAGAATGCTAGTCCCGCTCTAGAATGTAGTCAACCATGGAATTGCACAAAATTGCGCCCAGATGGTCACTTTACAGAACCCGATTCCAGACTTAGACTGGCTCACCGTGACGCGCAAGAACAAGAAGCCCTCAAAGCACGAGATCAAATCTGTGCTGAAGTTTCTGGCGAGCAACGGTGGCCGCAAAGGTGGCAAGGCGAGATGGAGAGATATGTCACCGGAGGAGCGGTCTGAGTTTATGAGAAGGGCGGCCCTGAAGAGATGGAGCGGGCAGAAGGAGAAGCGCCCGCCGTCAGCATCCTAAAATTAATTCGAATTTGAGGCCATCACGAGGCTCTCCTGAGCAGCTGAGTTCCCAAGAGTTGCATCGCCACTGACGACGATTGCTGTGCTGGCGATACTGGTAACCTTTCACCACCGCTCGCCGGTTCCGGCCAGGGTGACACGCTTCAGCGTGTCCAAGCCCGCCTTCTGGTATAGCAAGGCCATCGGATTGGCGGGCCCGTAACCTTTCCCAATGGCCAGGCTGCCACGGATGGCCGCTGTGATGAAATCCTTAGCTGCAGTCACGCTTTCTCGAACCGTTTTCTTGTGGGCCAAACTGGCTGCAATGGCCGAGGCGAAGATACAACCGCTCCCATGCGTGTTCTTGGTGTTGATGCGCTCGGCCCGGAACTCGGTGAGATCACGTCCGTCGTAGAGAACGTCAGCGGCTATGCTCGTGGCCGCCCTTCACGACGACGTTTTCCGGCCCCATGTCGCGGATCACCCGGGCCGCCTCTTTCATCTGTTCAAGCGTCGTGATTTCGCGTCCCGTCAGCTCTCCCGCTTCATGCAGGTTGGGTGTGACCACGGTCGCCAGCGG
>DATLKS010000787.1:0-3454 GCA_035538255.1 Terriglobales bacterium | reverse complement strand
ATGTTCAAGCGTCGCCGGATACCTGACTAAAGCGATTTCTGAGCCTCTCCCGTGTGGAAGCACCACAACGATGCGCTCATCGCCGGAGCCGTTGACCTTGAGTTCAGTTCCGCCTTCGGCAAAATCACCGGACCTGCAGGCCGAAGGATCAGCGAATGCGGCTTCGCTCAGTTGGATGTCGACTCTGCTGTTCCCCCCACCTGAGCATTCGATTACTTTTCCGAAACTCTTCAGCCGATCACGGTAGAACTGCGGCACCGCAGCCGGCTTATCACCAGAGAAGTAGGCACTCGCGGACAAATGATGGACGCGAGCGCCATCGAATAAGGACACCGTGCCGCGACCGTCTTGATGATCACCGGCAACCGCATTGGGATACAGGGGAATACCGACCGCTGATATCGGCTGGTCTGGACTTCGCGGATCAGCCGCTTCAGCAGGAGCTTCAGGAGGATTCGAGGGCGCAGGTTGGAGAGACTCATCTCCGACAGTAGCAAACGCGCCGCGCACGCTGGCAGCTCGTACGAGTTCCGGCTGAGCAGGACGCTCTTGCAGTCGGGCTGCAGCCAATGGAAACGAAATACCTATTACTGCGCAGCTCAGACAGAGTGCGGCGCCTCGCGTAAGGATTCCGTGTCCAACACGCGAGTTCACAAGCGCCAGCACGCGTCCCTCAAGTTGAGAACGCCGTGCCATGGCCAGCGCTGCCGCAGGCTGAGGACGCACGAGCGTCGATACGATCTCCAGCAACTCGTGCGCATAGTCTGAGGCGGCAGTGCCTGATGCGAGAACGTAATCGTCACACGCACGCTCTCGCTCCAGGCGCATAGCGCGAACTACCAGCCATACGAATGGGTTGAGCCAGTACATCGCGGCGGCCACAGAAGCAAGCAACTGCGTCAACGCGTCCAAGCGTTTGATGTGGGCGATCTCATGACACAAGAGAGCATTCCGCCGCGTTTCACTCCACTCGCCGCACTGTGGCGAGAGAACGATCTGGGGATCGAGCACCCCCACTGCAATAGGAACATCGAGTTCCGGACTGGCAAGCAGGACAACTTCCCGCCGGATACCCAGATCGCGGCACAGCCAACGCAGACGGGAGGCCAGGACGATTGACTCGACAGGCGCAGCGCGCCTCACCAAGCCTTTCAAGCGCAAATGGACTAGCGCCAGGCGAGCGACGCAGGCGATAGTTCCACAAATCCAGAGGAGAACCAGCGTTCCTTGCCAATTCAGTTGGCTTCGGCTGGATGAAGTTTGTGGAATGAATTGTGGGTCGGAATTGAGCGGCAGTTCATTTTGGGAAGCTGTGGGTTGCTGAGCTTGCCTAGCCCGGCCTGCCGGGCGACTCTTGCTCTCGTGAGATCGAATCTGACTATTCGCGGCACGCGCGTCAAATGAGAGTTCGAGAACTGGGCGCTCAACAGAAGCCGCGGCGTTTGTACTTTGCGCATGCGGCGGAAGCACCGCTAGTCCCAGATTCGGCAGCAGAGCCGCAGCCAAAGGCAGAATGAGCAGACTCGCTATCGTAACTGAATACAGAAAGTGCCGAAGCGATGCAGAATGACGTCGCATCAGCTGCGCCGTGCCAAGAACAGCGAGGAGCAGCACCGTACTCTTCACATAAATCGCTAATAGCCAGGGAGCATATTGCGCGAGCGTGCTTGCAGTATTCGACAACATCAGCGTCCCTCCTGCTTCGCCTTTTGGATCGCCTGCAATAATCTTTGCCGATCTTCCTCCGGCAGTCTGGAATCGGGCAATTCGATCAATGCGGCCGCCGCCTCGGCCGCGGAGCCCCCAAAGAATGTCTTCACCACATGCTCGAGCGCTGATCTGCGAGCCTTAACGCGGTCCGTGGTCGGCAGATAGACATACTTGAGACCGTCCTGCACATGTCGCAGGTAGCCCTTGTCTTCGAGGAATCCCAACATGGCGCGAACGGCCGAGTAACTGGGAGCATCGGGCAGCTCTGCGTGCACTTGCGACACAGATGCCCGTCCCAGCCGGAAGACGATGTCCATAATTTGCCGCTCTCGACGCCCCAGCTGCCATTGCGCGTTTTTAGTCATATTCTCCATCCACACATGCTAACTGATTAGCACATGCTAATTGATTAGCATATATTGTCAAGGGATTTTCGGCGCGTCCCCGGGACGGCTGAGATTTAGACTTCTTCGCCGAGGGAGAGTGAGCGGGAAGTCGTTTCGGAAACGGAGCTGGTTCCGACGGAACCGGCAGGATGTCCGCTCTGGTCAGGCTCGCAGCAGATGCCGCTCAGCCATAATGACGCCATGGTTTGCGCGACCTCATCAATGTCATAGCTCTGATATTTGCTGCCGCCGAAGAGTTCCTGGACAAGGTAGTGATGGAAGCACATACCGGTGAATCCACGCGCGGCCAACAAGGGATCTACTTTTCGAAATTTCCCTTCTTCCATTTGCCGTCGGATGTACGCCGCAAGCACCTCATACCACTCCCTTATGTATATCTTGAAGAAGCGCTGCGAAAGCCCATGATTCTCGAGAGCGCTGAACAGTAGCAGCCGGCTCTTACTGGGATCCTTAAAATTGCGGTTGAGGACATCGCGGGCGATGGCTGCAAAGATCTCTAACGGCTCTGCATCGCGTCGTAGCTTCTCCTCCAGGCGCTGCTTTACATCCTCCGCCGCACATTTTGCACTCAGCACTTCCCAATAAAGGTCTTCCTTCGTGGTGAAGTGGCGAAAGACCATCGCTTCGGTGATGCCGGCAGCGTCGGCAATTTGCCGCGTGGTGACGCCATCAAAGCCGTGCTGCGCGAAGAGCTCGGTGGCTACTTCGCGAATCTGGTTTTTACGGTCTGAAGACGAGAGCCTGCCCATGTCGAATCCCTGTAATTGTAAGCCAGTTGAATAGAGGAGAGTGGGAATCGCGCATCCTGGGAATAGTGAATCGGCAAGTCGCACAGAAAGCTGACGGTGTCGCGAAATCGTGGAGGTAGTAGACTCTTTCGTCGGCCTGAGGGCCGCGCAATTTGACTCTCATTCTCGCGACGAGGTGAACATGAAACGAATTGTTTTGCTCATATCGTTCTTTGCATTGGCATCGTCACTCCGAGCGCAGGATTGGGCGCGAGAGAAGGTTGAGAAATCGCCGCGTCACCATGAGTGGGTGACGGTGAAGCACGATGGACGCTCGGTCGAGACGTTCGTCGTGTATCCGGAATCGAAGGACAAGCGCCCGGTTGTACTCGTGATTCATGAGATATTTGGCCTGTCTGACTGGGTGCAGGACCTCGCCGACCAGCTCGCCGAAGCGGGATACATCGCTGTGGCTCCCGATCTCCTTTCCGGAATGGGACCTAATGGCGGACGAACCAGTTCATTTGCCGATCAAAGCAAAGTCACCGAAGCCGTGAGCCACCTGAATTCTGACCAGGTCACGGCCGATCTGAACGCTGCGGCGGATTA
>DATLKS010000786.1:0-8672 GCA_035538255.1 Terriglobales bacterium | reverse complement strand
ATTGCTGCTGCATTCAAGTGCCTTCGGCAAGGCCGCCGATCAAGGAATCGACGAGATTGCGTTGAATGCCTGGCTGCGGATCGCGCCTGACGGCATCACCACGATCATCGTCTCGCAGGCAGAGATTGGACAAGGCATATCCACGACTATGCCTGCACTGATTGCGGAAGAACTTGGAGCAGACTGGAATCGCGTTAAGTTCGAGAATTCGCCGACCGATCCGGCTTATCGCAATCCGCGAATCAATTGGCAGTTCACCGGCAATAGCGAAAGCACAACCTCTTTCTTTGATGTCATGCGGCACGTGGGGGCCGCGGGCCGCGAGATGCTGATCAGCGCCGCATCGTCGCGATGGAATGTTGCTCCCGAGGAATGCGACACGGAGAACAGCATGGTCCTGCATCGCCGAAGCGGAAAGCACATCGGCTTCGGCGCGGTTGCCGGCGAAGCCGGAAAGCTTCCGGTGCCGAAAAGCCCAAAGCTTCGCGATCGCACGCAGTGGAAACTGATTGGAAAGCCTGTTCCGCGCGTGGATGTGCCGGCCAAGGTGAAGGGCAGAGCGGTTTTCGGCATCGATTTCTATATTCCCGGAATGGTATATGCGGCGGTGAAGCAGTCGCCGGTGCACGGCGGCAAGTTGAGGTCTTTCGATGCCTCCGCCATTAAGGGAATGCCGGGCGTGGTCGGCGCCTACGAAATCCCAAACGGAGTGGCTATCGTCGCCGATTCTTATTGGCGCGCAAGCAGCGCTTTGCGAAAGCTTCCGGTCGAGTTCGATGATGGTGCGAACGCTCAAGTTTCTTCGGAATCGCTGAGGCAGCAATATCGGGCGGCAATGGATGGCAGAGACTGGCTTCTCGTACATGCCACCGGCGACCGCGACGCACTTCATCACGACTATCCCAACACTCCGCTGGAGAAGACGCCTGCTGCTCGAGACTCGCAGCCCAGCCCCGCATCACGTGAGATCTTGCCCACTGTGTTCTCCGCCGAATACGAATCGCCATTCCTCGCTCACGCCACTATGGAACCAATGAATTGCACAGCCAACGTGACGGCTGACGGAATTGATGTATGGGCGCCCACCCAAGGACAGGAGATGACGCAACTCGTTCTTTCAGGCGCATTCAAGCTGCCGAAAGAAAGAGTGCGCGTCAACCGGGCTTACGCCGGTGGTGGATTCGGGCGTCGCTTGGTGGCGGATTTCGCTTTGCAGGCCGCATTGCTCTCAAAGCAAACCGGAAAGCCGGTGAAGGTGATCTGGTCGCGTGAAGAAGATATGCAGCACGACATCTATCGTCCAGCTACGCTGCACAAGATCACTGCGGGGATCGATGAACACGGGCAGTTGAAAGCTGTGGGGCACCAGTTGGTGTCACCGTCGATTTTGCAATTCGTGTATCCCCCTGCAGTAACCGGCAACTACGATCCCAGTTGCCTGGAGGGGCTACTCGAGACGCACTACCGTATTCCGAACATCCGTGTTGATTTCCATCTTCTGAAAATCGGAGTTCCCACTTCGGTACTCCGGACAACCGGCTATGGGCCCAATAACTTTGCAATAGAGTCGTTCGTTGACGAACTGGCATTCAGAACGGGCCAAGATCCGTATGACTATCGTCGCGAGCTGTTAGGCGACGACAGGCGCGCTCTGGCCGTGCTCGACACCGTTGCAGAGCACGCGCATTGGAAAGAGCCTTTGCCACCAGGACGTGCTCGTGGAATCGCCTTTACCGAGGCCTTCCGAACTGTTCTCGCTCACGTAGTGGAACTTTCAGTCGATGAGCAGAAGCGGGTGAAGATACGCAAGATTACTTGTGTGGCTGATCCAGGAATTCCGCTGGACCCTGAGATCACACGCAATTCCATGGAAGGAGGAATTGCCTGGGGACTGACCTGCGCATTCAAGTCGGAAGTCAGTTTCACGAATGGCCGCACAAAGCAGCGGCACTGGGCCGATTATCCGGTGCTGACCATTCAGGAGATGCCCCCGGTGGAGGTTCACCTCATCGACAGTGGAACTCTGCCGCTGGGCGGGACGGGAGAGGTTGGTCCTGTAACGGTGATTCCTGCGATTGCCAACGCAATCTTCGCAGCCACCGGCGAACGATGCCGCTCGCTTCCTTTAAGGCGTCACGGCTACACACTCATTTGAAAAATGAGTGAATGGGGCAATCACAGGTTCGCCGTTGTGCCATTATTTTCTGGGCGGTCAGTACTGCTCATGCCGAGTCGTTTCCAGCGTTTGACATTCTGCGGGTGCTGCTCGCGGTACTTTTCCCCCCATTCGGCCATCGCAGCAAGGATTGGCTTCAGAGTTTGCCCCTCGGGTGAGAGCGAATACTCCACTCTTGGCGGAATTTCCGGATAGATCTTGCGCGTGACAATGCCGGCACGCTCCAAGTCGCGCAGTTGCTGCGTGAGCATCTTGTGCGTGGCCTCTGGAATCATTCGGCGAAGCTCGTTGAAGCGGACGGTCCTGTGCTTCAGATAAAACAAGATCAGCGGCTTCCATTTGCCGGCGATCACGTCGACAGTGACCTGCACCGGGCAGTCTTCTGGCTTCATTGCGACAAGGGGATCGCATCCTCTGGTGGCCATAGCGCGCAGTATATTCCCAAAAAATGATTTAGGAAGAATTCGGGAGCAGTTCTCAGGCACCGGGATAAGAAAACCGGGACGAAAGGAGCGTACGATGATCGGCGCTAGCGCGGCAGCAATGGCTTCGCGTAGCGTACGGGAATGGCAAAGTTCGATCCTCCAAAATCGCGCAGCATGGCTACGTTCACCGCGATGACCTTTCCTTCGGCGTTGAACAGCGGACCCCCGGATCCGCCTGACGTGGTCTGCGCATCGTAAATGATTTTGTCGGCGAGGACGTCGCCGATGTGCCCTTGAGTGTTTACCGGCCGGATGAGATTCCGATGCGCCAGCTCGGTCATCAGGCTCTTCGAATCTCCGTTTGTGTTGGCGGCGATGGAGCGCATAGCATCTTCACTCGTTCGTGCAAAAATGGCATCAACGCCCGTGGGATAGCCGATCAGAACAACCGGCTCTCCGCTCACGGCAGCCTTTGGACTCGCGTCCATCTCCAGCAATTTGACCTTTAGCCCGGAGATGTTGCCCGCAACCACGGCCAAGTCGGCATCGGATGAAATCTTTTGCAAGGTCACAGGAATGCCGTGCGAGACTCCCGGAAAATAGGCAGTCATCTCCACCACCATAGGCTCGAGCTCAGCAGCCTGCTTTAGCAGTTCGCCAATGTCGTCGTTCTTCCACCACGGCTCTACGACGTGATGATTAGTAACGATGCGGCCATCGCCAGAGGCTAGAAATCCGGTTCCAAAGGCGTCCATTCGCACCTCGGGACCTATCCCGCCGAGTTGAACTTGAGTTTCTCCATTTGCATTCGCGAGCGGTGAGCCGGCGGGAGTGATAGTCCTGTAGCGAAGAGTCAGCCCCGATCCCTTGTCGCGGAAACCCACCACTACGTGCAATAGACACACACTCGCCGAGTACGAGCGAATCACGTCTTGCGCGACTGTGCTTTCGGTCTCGAGCTTCTGCAGACGTTCATTTGCCGCGCGAAGTTGCCGCTCGAGTTCAGCCGTTTGATTTGGATCGGCTGTGGCTAATTTGTCGTGAAGCTCTCTGCTTTGCCGCTTCAGGTTCTGGCGCTGCGTTTCGGTGGCATTAATCGCGTTCTGCTCGATCTGCGTTCTTGCCCGGCGTGCCAGTTGCAGCATGTCGCGTTCGCTGGCGATGCCGGTTTGCAACTTCGCAAGCGCAGTATAGACACGCACATTTTGTTTTTGCGAACGCCAATACAGGAAACTGAGACCGCCCGTAGCCAGCAACGCGCAGACGATGAGGAGCGCGACACCGATGCGCAAAGTACGCCTGCCTCGGTCGAGCGCGCGGAGAACGCGGCGAGCGTCTCGCTGAGAGTTCCTGCCATTCCTGACGGTCTCGCGCAGCTCGTCTTCCGGACGCTTCTCGCGAAGCTGCGTCCGCACCCGCGCGAGTAATTCGCGATCGTCCAGCGGCAGCGAGAGCACATCGTCTGCCCCAAGATCGAGGCCGCGGACTCGTTCGGCGGCTCCGCCCGGCGCGAGCATGATTACTCGAATGTGGCACGCCTGCTCCGACCGTTTTACTTCGGCCAGCAGGTCGCAACAATCAAGCTGCGGAGGACTCGCGCCCAGCACGATTACATCGGGGAAGTATGCAAGCACCGTCTTCAAAGTGACTGCAAATTCTGCCGAAACCTGATACCCGGCATCGGTCAGAATCTTCGCAACGTGCTCGCGCAGATCACGATCAGCCTCAACAACCAGTACCTTGTCAGTTCCAAAGTCCATGAATTTTCAGTAGTGCGATTTAGAGTCTTCGCCTATTCATCCCGAGGATTTGATGTTTGTTCCGGGAAAATGGAGCAAGATAAAGTGTTAAAAGCCGCGAACATCTGGAAGCATTCAAACCACGCTGTCCTGGCGCTGGCGAGTGTGTGACCGCCGATCGTCAGGGAGACCAGATACAGGTTTGTGATATAAGTTGCGCTTAATTCTTCATATACATATACCCGGCCATGAGGAACTTATGACATCGTTGCAGGAATTCAGATGCGAGATTTGTGGTACGTTGACCAGCAATCCTATGCACTGGTTCGTGATTCAATGCGGAAATTCCGACCTTACGGTTCTGAAATGGAACAGCGGTGCCGCTAATGCAGCCGGAGCACGCCATTTCTGCGGTGAGGCCCACGCGCAGGTATACATAAGCCGATGGTTTGAGGCGACGTGTACTCCTTCGAAGCCGGATTTCACGAGATCATCGTCAGCACGGTAATACCTGGCGAGCACAAAACGCAGCCCTGAAGGTTCAATCAGGCAGGTCTCGGATTGACAGGCTGTGTGAAGGACCAAAAACTAGCAGCAGCCGGGTGCCGCAGCTGTTTTGTTTGGTTTCTCGTAATAATCCAAGATGAGGGTGCCGCGTTTGCGCTTTTCAAAGGGTGGGCGAGCTGGTTCGACTTAATTCAACCGTACACCAATCCTCACCGGCTGCGGTCAGCACGCATTCCATACGCCTCAACGATTTTGTGCGATGGGTGCGACTTGGTTTACTCCAGGGAATCAGCCGCGAGGTTCGTTCAGGCGACGATTGCCGTTTTTCGCTGAGATGTCAACTCCGTCTGAGCCTGAAGCCAATCATCTACGTCGTCTCCATCTTCTCGTCCGCGCTGTTCGAAAAGCTCGTATGCGCGGAGCCTAATGGCTTGTTCTAGCTCAGGCGTGATCTCGTTCTGTGGCTTACTTGGAGTGGTGGAGGTTGGTTTAGGGGGCATGGCGTGTTCCTCCGTTCTGCACGAAGGGCGTGCAGAGTTTTCATTGCGTATTATCTACCTCTGCCAACAAATTGACTGCAAGTTTTTCAGGCGAGTGGCTGACCAGCTCACGAAATCCGCGAGCCGCCTGAATCCAAAGCTCAACTACACCAACGCTCACCGGCTGCGATCAGCGTGGCTTCGATCCCCGTATGAGAGAAGCTCCACACTCCCTAAGACTGCCGATACCTGCCAAAGAACATCTGCGGGCAATCGAGCATCAAACGTTTTAATCAAGCAGGAAATACCAAATGAAACGCCTAAAACAGAATTTCAGTTCATTTCTGCTGCTCGCAACCTTTGCGCTTCCCCTAGCAGCTATCGGCTGTGCCGAGAATCGGGGATACGGATACCGTTATTACGACCCAGTTGCCAACCGTTACTACGATCCCTACTACAACGACTATCACTACTGGACTCCCGGCGAACAGGCTTATTACAACCGGTACTACGTCGAGAATCACCGACAATATCGTGATATGCGCAAGTTAGATCGTGGACAGCAGAAGGAATACTGGCATTGGAGGCACGAGCAGGCTGAGCATCGTGAGCATCACGATCATCACTGAGTCTCGGGAAGGCTGTACTGGAAAATCGCCTGCCAGTGTCCCTGTTTCTTTAAGTAGTACCTCGTATAGCGAGAGCGCCCGCTGAGGTTACGGCCAGCGAGAGTCCCCTTCCGACTCAAGCGTCCGGTCACGATTGCCGTATTTCCGTACACCTGCACCTTTGTGTCGCTAATGTCAAAGGCTTGCCAGTGGATTTGCCCGCTGGTGTGGGCTTGAATGTTTTCCGCCTTGGTCCTGATCTGGCCTGCGACATTCATTTCCATGAACTCCGGCGCGAGTAGTTCGTTCAGCTTGCTTACGTCACCTTGCACCTGAGCTTTACTGCGGTCTTGTTCGAGTCGCGTGATCTCCTCCGCGACTTTCGCGGGGTCTGATGAGTCAACTTGCCCGCGCATGCCCAAAGACTGCATGCACAACACGCAAAGAATTGTAAAGTAAGCTCCCACGTTGGACATAAGGTTCTCCGCTGTTGCAGGATTTTTTGTCTTGGCATTGTTTAGCGGGCCTGCCCATTTCGGGTCCTGGGAAACGAGCCTTACTGTTCCTCGGTGCAAACCGATTTCGTAGCTTCGATCATGCCTAAGCGATCCGTTCGGCGGCGGCTTGCGAGCTAATGACCCGATGCACTTCAAAATCGACCAGATCGTTCCAGTTTTGAATCCAGGCATCCAGCAGAGTGCGGTCATTCGTTGCCATGATCTGGTAACAGCATTTCAGATCGTCCGTGACCCAACTGGACAGATAATCCAAGCCTGCGGGTGCCATTCTTCCTCGTTCCCTGAACCGCCGATAAACCGGGACGGGATCGCCGTTTCTGAAGGTCTCGATGACGAGATAGAGGTCTTTAGGCTTTGTTTGAACTGCTCCCTCCATGAACGCATAGTGTACGCTCGCTCAGCTCAACCGTGCACCAATCACCGGCTGCGATCAGCTTTGCACATTTGTTACCATTCCAGCCCGTTCTCTGTTTCAAAACTTCGTCCCGTTTTCTGGAAATAAATGATGAAAGTGCCGAATAGTTATGTCTTCGTACTGGCCGCCATGCTCGCGGTTTTCGCAGGTACAGCATCGGCTGGACCATGTGAACGCCTCGCCTCGCTTTCTGCCGCGAATACCAGAGTCACAGCAGCTAGCACAGTCGCTGCGGGCGGCTTCAGTCCACCCGCGCAGCTTGGAAGCACCATAGGCGGCGGACCTTCCGGCGCGAGTATTCAGTTTAATCACCTTCCGGCATTCTGCCGAGTGACAGCTACTCTTACGCCGACCAGCGATTCAGACATCAAAATCGAAGTTTGGATGCCGGTGTCAGATTGGAACGGCAAACTTCAGTCGGTAGGAAATGGTGGATGGGCAGGTTTGATTAGTTATCCGGCTCTGGCTGTCGCGCTCTCTGGCGGTTACGCCACAGCGAGTACCGATACGGGCCACACTGGAAACACCGGAAGCTTCGCGCTAGGTCATCCTGAGAAGTACATTGATTTCGGCTACCGTGCGGTTCACGAAATGACCATCGCGGCCAAAGCAATTATCGCGGCCTACTACGGGAAAGCTCCGAAGTTTTCTTATTGGAACGGCTGCTCCAGTGGCGGACGACAGGGACTCACGGAAGCACAACGTTATCCTTCGGATTACGACGCCATTATCGCAGGAGCACCGGGGGGGCAACCGAGTCCATCTTCACGCCTGGTCGTTGTGGATCGCTCAAGCCGCCCACAAAGATGATGGCAGCTACATCCCTCCTGCCAAATATGCGGTTATATACAAGGCAGCGATAGAAACGTGCGATGGTCTTGATGGACTTCAGGACGGTTTAATCAGCGATCCTACGCACTGCAAGTTCGATCCGAAGGTTCTGGAGTGCAAAGCAGGTGATGAACCATCTTGCCTTACAGCACCGCAGGTGGAGTTGGCCCGTAAATTCTATTCTCCAGCGAAGAACCCGCGCACCGGAGAGGAGGTCTATCCAGGACTGGAACCAGGAAGTGAACTCGGTTGGGGCATCAATGCAGGTCCCAAGCCGCTTGCCTATGCCACCGACAATTTCAAATACGTCATCTTCAAGAATCCTGATTGGGATTTTCATACGTTCAATTTGGAAACTGACGTGGCTGCTGCCGATAAGGTGGACAACGGCGCGACCAGCGCAATGGATCCAGATCTCAAGGCATTCTTCGCGCGTGGGGGTAAGCTGCTCTTGTATCACGGCTGGAGCGATCCACAGATATCGCCGCTGAACACTATTAACTATTACAACAACGTGATGAAGTTAGTCGGTGAACGGGCGACGGAAGACTCGACGAGACTGTTTATGCTTCCCGGAATGGCGCATTGTTCTGGTGGAGACGGTCCTAACAGTTTCGACGCTATCGGATTGCTTGCCCATTGGACTGAAACTGGACATGCACCAAATCAAATGTTTAGTTCTCACGTTGCGAACGGCATCGTGGACCGCACTCGGCCTGCGTGTCCATACCCGCAAGTAGCCACGTACAAAGGCACCGGAAGCGCAGACGATGCTGCGAATTTCGTCTGTAAACTAAAGTGAGTTAGAGACGCAGGTTTTCTGGAGCATCGAAGCAGCGGACGGTGGACGGGGCCGCCGGACAGACTGGTCAGATCGCCGACCTTGAGTTCCAGTTTTGGGAGCAAAAAGCAAAACATAAGATCCTTCGACTTCGCTCAGAAGTGATCCGCAAGATGTTGCGTATCGACCATGG